>NZ_JBHXQY010000152.1:0-10065 GCF_042716955.1 Nocardiopsis sp. NPDC058631
CGGCGTAGGCGACCACGTCCAGGGTGGACATGACCAGACCCGCGCCGTTGCCGATGATCCCGACCTCACCGTCGAGCTTCACGTAGTTCAGACCCCTCTCCTTCGCCCTGCGCTCGCGGTCGTCGACGTCGGAGCCGTTCGCGAAGGGGACCCGCTCGGGGTGGCGGAACCCGGCGCTCTCGTCCAGGGTGACCTTGCCGTCGAGCGCGATAATCCGGCCGTCGGCCGTGCGCACCAGGGGGTTGACCTCCACGAGGGTGGCGTCCTCCCCGGCGGCGACCGCCCAGAGCCGGGTGATCACCTGGGCGGCGCAGTCCCGCACCTCCTCCGGCAGGCCGGCGGCGCGGCAGATGCCGAGCGCGGCGGCCTGGTCCACCCCTTCGGGGCCGACCGGGGTGCGTACGACCGCGTCGGGGTCGGAGGCGGCGACCTCCTCGATCTCCATGCCTCCCCGGGCGGAGCAGATCGACAGGAAGGTGCGGTTCGCACGGTCCAACAGGAAGGAGAAGTAGTACTCCTCCGCGATGTCGGAGGCCTCCTCGACCAGGACGCGGTGGACCGTGTGGCCCTTGATGTCCCTACCGAGGATCTGCTCGGCCTTGGCCTGGGCGTCCTCGGGGCCCTCGGCGACCTTCACGCCACCGGCCTTACCGCGGCCACCGGTCTTCACCTGTGCCTTCACCACCACCCGGTGGCCGATGCGGCCGGCCGCCAGCCTCACCTGTTCCGGGGTGTCCGCGATCTCGCCCTCGACGAGGGGTACGCCGTACTCCCCGAAGAGCTGTTTGGCCTCGTACTCGTGGAGATCCACCTGGCCTCCTCCTGACGTGGTTGTCGTGTCCCCTCCGAGTGATACTACATACTGTATGCAGTATTCAATACTCGTTCCGGCAGAAATGTGTCCTGGGCCACCCCTTCCCAGACCGCCACCCGCTTTGCATACTGCATACAAGGAGGTGTCGCCATGCGCAGACCCCACGCCCCCGACCCGCGGTCGTCCTCCCCCTCCGACCGGGAGGAGGTGCGCGACTGGCGCGGCAGGCACTACTCCGTCGGCCCCTCGGCCCGTGCCCTGACCGGCGGCCCCCGCTCCGCCATCCTCGTCCGTGCCCTCGTCGCCGTCGCGGCGGTCGGGGTCCTGCAGTTCGGCTACGGCGCCGCGGTCCCGTCGCTGATCGCCGCGCACGGCTGGTCCCCCGCCACCGCCCTGCTCCCGTTCGTGGTGTGGACCCTGGCCCAGGGCGCCTGCGCCCCGGCCCTGCACCGCGCCAGGGCCAGGAGGGAGCTGCGGGCCGGGCCCCTGATCCAGGCGGGCGCGCTGCTGTGCGCCGCCGCGCTCCTCGTGCTCGGCACCGCCTCCGGACCCGCCGCCGCCGTCCTGGGCTACGGGCTCCTGGGCGGCGTGGGCGCCGGACTCGTCTACCACTCCTGCACGGACCTGGTCGGCGGCTGGTTCCCCGACCGGCGCACCATGCGCTCCGGTGCCGTGGGCGGCGCCTTCGCGCTGGGATCGGTCCCCCTCCTCCCGGCGATCGCGACCGGGGTCGCCCCCTCCTCCCTGCCCCTGGCGTGCGCGTCGCTCGCCGCGCTGGTCCTGGTCCTGGGCGTCGCCGGGGGCGCGGGCCAGCGCACGGCCCCGCCGCGATGGTGGCCCCCGGAGTCCGACCCCCGCGCCGCCGCGCTGCTCCGGGGCGCCGACCCGCCCCCCGCCAACGACTTCACCCACGCCCAGGCGTGGGCGACCGGCGGCTCGCTGCCGCTCCTGCACGCGATCGTCGCCCTCTCCGGGGCGAGCGGGCTGTTCACCCTCGCCGCCCTGCCCCTGCTCCTCCTGGAGGGCGGACATCCCCCCTCCACCGCCGCCCTGGCGGTCACGGCCTTCGCCGCGGCCAGCGGCCTCGGGCGGCTGGCCGCGGGGGCGGCGGCCGAAAGGACCGGCCGGCGCCGGGCGCTCGCCCTGCTGCTGGGGACCGGCGCGCTCGCCCAGGCGGGCCTGGCCGCGGCCGTTCCCACCGGCCAGAGCGCCGTGGTGGTGCTCCTCGCGGTCGTGGCGGGCGCGGGCACCGGCTCCTGCTACCCGTTGACCCGTGCGATCACCGAGGGCCACTTCGGCTGGCGGTGGACCGCCGGCATCCACGGCCTCGTCTACAGCTCCAAGGCGGTCGGCGGACTGGTCGGGGTCGGCGGGGCCGCGCTGTTGCTCGCGTCGGCGCAGCCGGCCGCCTGGCCTGCGGGCCTGGCCGCCGCCGGGGCCCTCTGCGGGGTGGCGTCGCTGCTCGCGGCGCTGCTCCGGCGCCCGCTTCCGGTGCGGACCACACCCGCCGCACACGGGGTCTGGACAGCGCCGCGACGCCGTGCTCCAATGTGACGTACACGGTATACAGTATCCCGACTACATCATCCACCGAGGACGCAGCCCGCCCGCACCGCACGAAAGGGGTCGTCGCACCGATGGCCGACGGCAAGGGAACCACCGAATCCACCACCAGCGAGAAGAGCATGATCTCCGGAGGCCACCTGGTGGCCAAGGCCCTCAAGGCCGAGGGGGTCGACGTCATCTTCACGCTCTGCGGCGGACACATCATCGACATCTACGACGGATGCGCCGACGAGGGCATCGACGTGGTCGACGTCCGCCACGAGCAGGTCGCGGCGCACGCCGCCGACGGCTACGCGCGGATCACCGGCAAGCCGGGATGCGCGGTCGTGACGGCCGGACCGGGGACCACGGACGCGGTCACCGGCATCGCCAACGCCTACCGCGCCGAGAGCCCGATGCTGGTCATCGGCGGCCAGGGCGCCCTCAGCCAGCACAAGATGGGCTCGCTCCAGGACCTCCCGCACGTGGACATGATCAACCCGATCTCCAAGTTCGCCGCCACCGTGCCGCACACCGAACGGGTCGCCGACCTGGTCTCGATGGCGTTTCGCGAGGCGAACAACGGGGCTCCCGGCCCGTCCTTCCTGGAGATCCCCCGCGACGTCCTCGACGCCGAGGTCCCCCTGGAGAGGGCGCGCATCCCCGCCAAGGGCCGCTACCGCGCCTCCACGCGCCAGGCGGGCGACCCCGACGCGATCGAGCGGCTCGCCGACCTGCTCGTACGCTCCGAGCGCCCCAGCATCCTGCTCGGCAACCAGGTGTGGACCACGCGGGCCACGCAGTCGGCCACCGACCTGGTCCGCGCCCTCAACGTCCCCGCCTACATGAACGGCGCCGGCCGGGGCACCCTGGCGCCCGGCGACCCCCACCACTTCCAGCTCTCCCGGCGCTACGCCTTCACCAACTCCGACCTGATCATCATCGTCGGCACCCCCTTCGACTTCCGGATGGGCTACGGCAAGCGCCTCTCCCCCGACGCCACTGTCGTCCAGATCGACCTCAACTACGCCACCGTCGGCAAGAACCGGGACATCGACCTGGGCCTGGTCGGCGACGCCGACGTCATCCTGTCCTCGGTGCTCCAGGCCACCTCCGCCTACGGGGACAACGGCTCCCAGAGCCGCAAGACCTGGCTGGAGGAACTGCGCACCCAGGAACAGACCGCCCTCGACAAGCGGGCGCACCTGCTCACCTCCGACTCCACGCCCATCCACCCCTACCGGCTGGTCAGCGAGATCAACCAGTTCCTCACCGAGGACTCCATCTACGTCGGTGACGGCGGCGACATCGTCACCTTCTCCGGGCAGGTGGTCCAGCCCAGGTCGCCGGGCCACTGGATGGACCCCGGGCCGCTCGGCACGCTGGGCGTGGGCGTCCCGTTCGTGATGGCCGCCAAGTACGCCCGCCCGGACAAGGAGGTGGTCGCGCTCTTCGGCGACGGCGCGTTCAGCCTCACCGGCTGGGACTTCGAGACCCTCGTCCGGTTCGACCTGCCCTTCGTCGGGATCGTCGGCAACAACTCGTCGATGAACCAGATCCGCTATGGCCAGATCGCCAAGTACGGCGCGGACCGGGGCGAGATCGGCAACACGCTGGGAGACGTGAACTACGCGGAGTTCGCGAAGATGCTCGGCGGCCACGGCGAGGAGGTCCGGGACCCCGCGGACATCGCCCCGGCGCTGCGCCGCGCCCGCGAGTCCGGCAAGCCCTCACTCGTCAACGTCTGGATCGACCCCGATGTCTACGCCCCGGGGACGATGAACCAGACCATGTACAAGTAGCCGCTCCAGAGAGGAAGAGTCATGGGCAAGGCACTCGACGGGGTCCGCGTTCTGGACATGACCCATGTCCAGTCGGGTCCGTCGGCGACGCAGATCCTCGCCTGGATGGGCGCGGACGTGGTCAAGGTGGAGGCGACCTCGGGCGACATCACCCGGCGCCAACTCCGGGACCGGCCCGACGTGGACAGCCTGTACTTCACGATGCTCAACTCCAACAAGCGGAGCATCACGCTGAACACCAAGAAGCCCCGGGGCAAGGAGATCTTCCTGGACCTGGTGCGCCGCAGCGACGTGCTGGTGGAGAACTTCGCCCCCGGCGCGCTGGACCGGATGGGCTTCACCTGGGAGGCGCTCTCCGAGGCCAACCCTCGGCTGGTCTACGCCTCGATCAAGGGGTTCGGTCCGGGCGCGTACGCCGACTTCAAGGCCTACGAGGTGATCGCCCAGGCGATGGGCGGCTCCATGAGCACCACCGGGTTCGAGGAGGGCCCGCCGCTGGCGACGGGCGCGCAGATCGGTGACTCGGGCACGGGGATGCATACAGTAGCCGGTATCCTTGCCGCCCTGTTCCAGCGCACCCACACCGGGCGGGGCCAGCGCGTCCAGGTCGCCATGCAGGACGCGGTACTCAACCTGTGCCGGGTCAAGCTCCGCGACCAGCAGCGGCTCGTGCACGGGCCGCTGGCGGAGTACCCCAACGACGACTTCGGCGACGAGGTCCCCCGTTCGGGCAACGCCTCCGGCGGCGGCCAGCCCGGCTGGGCCGTGCGCACCGCCCCGGGCGGGCCCAACGACTACGTGTACGTCATCGTCCAACCCGCCGGGTGGGAACCGATCACCCGGCTCATCGACCGCCCCGAACTGGCCGAGGACCCCGAGTGGTCCACCCCCGAGGCCCGGCTGGACAAGCTCGACAAGATGTTCTCCCTGATCGAGGAGTGGACCGTCCAGATCCCCAAGTGGGACGTCCTGGCGGCACTGAACGCGCACAACATCCCCTGCGGTCCGATCATGTCCACCCGGGAGATCATCGACGACCCCACCCTGCGGGCCAACGGTGTCATCACCACCGTCGACCACCCCGAACGCGGCCCCTACAGCACGGTGTCCTCGCCTATCCGCCTCTCGGACTCGCCGGTGGACGTCGTCCGCTCCCCGCTGCTGGGCGAGCACAACGCCGACGTCTACCGCGGCGAACTGGGGCTGTCCGACGAGGACCTGGCCGAACTCGCATCGAACGGAGTGATCTGAAGACATGGCCGCCTACACCCCCGAGCGTTCCGACCAGGACCGCGCAGCGGTCCGCGAGGTGCTCGACCGGGCCCGCGCCGAGGGCCGGACCGCCCTCACCGCCCCCGAGGGCCGCGTCCTCGCCGACGCCTACGGCATCCCCGTCCCCGGTGAGGCGCTGGCCCACTCCGCGGAGGAGGCCGCGGCCCTCGCCCAGGACCTCGGCCTCCCGGTCGTGGCCAAGATCGTCTCCCCCGACATCCTGCACAAGACCGACGCCGGCGGCGTCGAGGTCGGACTGGACAGCGCCGACAAGGTCGCCGAGGCCTACCACCGGATCGTCGCCAACGCCCTCGCCCACACCCCCGGCGCGAGGATCGACGGCATCCAGATCCAGCAGCAGATCGGCGGCGGACCCGAGGTCGAGGTCCTCGTCGGCGCGACCACCGACCCCACCTTCGGCAAGATCGTGGTGTTCGGGCTGGGCGGCGTCCTGGTCGAGGTCCTCAAGGACGTCACCTTCCGCATGGCGCCGATCTCCCAGGAGGAGGCGCTGTCCCAGGTCGGCGACATCCGCGCGGCCGAGATCCTGCGCGGCGTGCGCGGCCGGCCCGGCGTGGACCAGGAGCGCCTCGCCGGGGTCGTCAGCGCACTGTCGGACCTGGTGACCGACTTCCCGGAGATCGCCGAGGCCGACCTCAACCCCGTGTTCGCCGGCCCCTCGTCCGCCGTGGCCGCCGACCTCCGCTTCGTCCTGGACTTCACCCCGGCCGAACGGCCGACGGCGTTCGGCCGGGACGAGATCCTCGGCGCGATGAACCGGGTCTTCAAGCCGAGGTCGATCGCCGTCATCGGCGCGTCCAACGAGGCCGGGAAGATCGGCCACTCCGTCATCAAGAACATCGTCGACGGCGGGTACGCCGGCGAGGTGTACCCGGTCAACCCCAAGGCCCCCGAGGTGTACGGGCGCAAGGCGTACGCGAGCGTCCTCGACATCCCCGGCGACGTCGACGTGGCGGTCTTCGCGATCCCCGCGAAGTTCGTCGCGGGCGCCCTGGAGGAGGTGGGGGCGAAGGGGGCCGCCGCCGCCATCCTCATCCCGTCCGGCTTCGCCGAGACCGGTGAGCAGGAGTTGCAGGACGAGGTGCTGGCCATCGCCCGCAGGCACGGCGTCCGGCTCCTGGGCCCCAACATCTACGGCTACTACTACACGCCGGAGAAGCTGTCGGCCACGTTCTGCACCCCCTACGACGTCACCGGCGGCACCGCGCTCACCTCGCAGTCCGGCGGCATCGGCATGGCCATCCTCGGTTACAGCCGCAGCACCAACACCGGGGTGTCCGCCATCGTCGGCGTCGGCAACAAGGCCGACATCGACGAGGACGACCTGCTCACCTTCTTCGGCCAGGACGAGAACACCAACGCCATCGCCATGCACCTGGAGGACCTCAAGGACGGCCGCGCCTTCGTCGAGGCCGCCCGCGAGGTCGTACCGCACAAGCCCGTCGTCGTGCTCAAGGCCGGGCGCACCGACGCCGGAGCGCGCGCGGCCGGGTCGCACACCGGGGCGCTCGCCGGGGACGACAAGGTCTACGACGACATCCTGCGCCAGGCCGGGGTGGTCCGGGCACCGGGGCTCAACGAACTGCTGGAGTTCGGCCGCGCCCTGCCCGTCCTGCCCACGCCCCGGGGCGAGAACGTCGTCATCATCACCGGGGCGGGCGGATCGGGCGTGCTGCTCTCCGACGCCGTGGTCGACAACGGGATGTCGCTGTACGAGATCCCGCCGGACCTGGACGCGTCGTTCCGGGCGTTCATCCCGCCCTTCGGGGCAGCCGGGAACCCGGTCGACATCACCGGGGGCGAGCCCCCCTCCACCTACGAGGCCACGGTCAGGCTCGGCCTGGAGGACGAGCGGGTGCACGCGCTGATCCTGGGCTACTGGCACACCATCATCACCCCGCCGATGGTCTTCGCCAAGGTGATCAGCGAGGTCGTGGCCGAGGCCAGGGCCAAGGGCGTCGACAAGCCCGTGGTGGCCTCCCTCTCGGGCGACACCGAGGTGGAGGAGGCCGCGCGGTACCTGTTCGACCACGGGATCGTGGCCTTCCCCTACACCACCGAGAAGCCGGTACAGATTCTCGGCGCGAAGTACCGCTGGGCGCGCGCCGCGGGACTACTCTGACCGGATGCCCGGCCGGCGCCCTCGGCGCCGGCCGGGCCCCGGCACCACCGCACCACCCCTGATCCCGACAGCCTCGGAGCCGCCGCCACGAGGCCGTCGGGACCCTCCGTCGCGGAGACGGCCACTCACCGACCGCGACGGTTCGCCCGCACACCGACAGAGAGGTGGCCGCACCACCCGGGGGCGCCATGCAAGCAAGCAGCTCGCATCCGCACATCCCACACAGGGAGTTCCGTCCATGGATTCCTCACGCCCCGAGACCGGCGGTACGCCGGGTTCCGCCGACCAGTCCTCCACCGACTCACAGATCCCCTTCGTCCCCGCCCAGCGGCAGCCGGCCGCCGCCGGGTCCGACGCACCCCCCACCGCCACGGGCACCGGTGGCGCCCCTCCCCAGGAGGAGCGCGTGTGGAAGGCGGGCCGGCTGGAGCCGATGCCCATCCGTCCCCTCCCCAAGGCTCCGCCCTCGATCCACATCCTCGGGCCCACCGTGTTCCTCGTCGCCCTCGGCGTCGGCATGGGCGAGTCCTACATGTGGCCGAGGCTGGTACTCGTGTTCGGCCCCGAGATCCGCTGGCTGTTCCTGGTCGGTGTCTCCCTGCAGGCCGTGGTCATGCTGGAGATGTCGCGCTACGCGATGGCGACCGGGGAGAGCATCTTCTACGGCGCCGCGCGCGTGTTCAAGCCGCTGATGTGGTTCTTCTTCCTCACAGCGATCCTGGTCTACGTCTGGCCGGGCCACCTCTCCGCCGGCGCCTCGGCGTTCGAGCGGGTGACCGGTATCCCGTGGCAGCTGACGGCGGTCGCGGGGATGCTCCTCGTCGGTGTGGTGTTCACGCTGGCGAAGGTCATCTACAACCTGCTGGAGAGCGTGCTCTCCGTCTGTATCGGCCTCCTGGTGGTGGGCACGTCCGTGGTCGCGGCGATGGTCGGCAACCTGTCCGACCTCACCTCCACCATCACCGGCATGTTCTCGTTCGGCTACTTCCCCGCCGAGGCGATGACGGCCGCCTGGTTCCCGATCATCGTCGGCTCCATCGCCTTCGCCGGCCCCTCCGGCATGCAGCAGATGTGGTACACCCTGCACCTGCGCGACAAGGGCGCGGGCATGGGCGCGCACATCCCCCAGATCCGGGGGCTGCGGCACTCCGGGGACCAGGAGAACATGCCCTCGCGCGGCTTCATGTTCGACACCTCCGACCCCGCGGAGATGGCGAAGTGGAAGGGCTGGCGGCGCTGGGTCACCTTCGACGCCATGGTCCTGTTCTGGGGCATCACCATGCTGGTGACGATCTCCTTCACGGTCCTGGCCCAGGCCTCCGCCCGCTTCGACCCCTCGGTGGCCGACCTCATCAGGGCGGGTGACCGCGACGCCTCCCTGGACGCCATGGCCAACTCCTTCTCCGCCGCGGGGAGCCCGGTCCTCGGCACGATCTTCTTCTGCTTCATCGCCCTCATCGGGCTCAACGCCACGCTGGGCCTGTTCGACTCCTTCTCGCGCGGCCAGGCCGACATGACCTACAACTTCGTACCGGGCGCCAAGAAGATCGGCGTCTCGAAGCTGTACGCCATGTTCCTCTGGGGCCTGATCGCCTTCGGTATCCTCGTCCTGCTCTTCGGACCCGCCGACGGGCCCGCGGCGATCCTGGACGTGCTCGCCTTCCTGTCCGCGTTCGCGATGGGCGCGTACTGCGTGGTGCTGCTGCTGGTCAACAACCTCACCCTGCCCAAACCGATCCGGCCGGGCATCCTCTCCAACGCCGTCATCGCCTTCGCCGCCCTGTTCTACCTCGGCGCGCTCTTCTTCTCCCTGTTCGCCTTCGGGGTGGTGGTGGGCTGATGGGCGTCCGGGTCTCCCCCAGAACCTCCGACTCCTTACGCCACCACGCCGAGGTCGCGGTGCCCGGTGCGGCCATCGGCCTGGTCGCCGGCCTTTTCGCCGCCGGCGTCGGTGCGATGGCGGGGCTGCCCGCGGTGCTCACCGTGACGGTGGGGGCGGCGCTCGGCCTCCCCCTCGCCTCACTCGGCGCCGGGTACTGCGTGCTGCTGGCCAAAGGTGTGTTCTCCGTCGGCGCGGTGGCCCCCCTCGCGCTGTACTGGATGGTGGGGTTCCCCCTCGCCCGCCTGTTCGACTCCTACGCCGCGGCGCTGGTGCTCGGGAACGAGACCGTGCTGCGGGAACCGCTGCTGTCCTTCCTCGCCCTCCAGGCGATGCTCAGCTTCGGTTTCACCATCGGGTTCCTGTGGCTGCACGAGAGGATCGCCCCCCACTGGCTGCTGCGCGTCCGCGGGCACAACCCGGTGGCCGCTTCCCTGGTCGAGCGCTACATGGAGCACGCGGACCACCTCACCAGGCGGAGGGCCTCCCGCCGCCGTCCCCCGCACACCCCGTCCTGACGGACACGGCCCGCGCGGCGGCCGGGGTGAGGGGTGAACCGGCGCCGCGCTCACCCCCCCCCCACCCGGGCTGGGTGGGGGGGGCGACATGT
>NZ_JBHXQY010000153.1:0-9729 GCF_042716955.1 Nocardiopsis sp. NPDC058631
AAGTAGCCCAGGGCGAGGGGGCCGCCGGTTCCGGCGGCCCCCTCGCCGCGCCCGAACCGGGCCTTCTCCCGGTGCGGTGGCCGTGCGGCGCGCCGGTGGATCGGACGCGGCGTTCCCGGTTGTTTAGGACGTCCCCTCGCGAACAGATTTCACTACCCGGAGTGACTTTCGAGCGCGGAGGGTAGTCGCGTGTCGAATCGCCGTCACCGACCCGGCCGTCACCGCCCGGTTCCGAGGGAGGGGCGGATCACCCCCCGCACGGCGTCTCAGGGCTCCGACGCGGGACCCCACGACACCCGTACCAGGCACTCCACCGCCCCCGGCGGCGGGCCGAACCCCATCGTGGTGGCCTCCTCCGGGGTCATCCACAGGATCAGGTCCGGGAGGTCGTCCTCGTTCTCGTACGCGGCGGCCACGGCGCGCAGCCGGTCCGGCTCCAGGTCCGCCCCTCCGCGCACGAAGCCCGCCCCCCTCCGGATGATCCTCATACCGTCCGGCACCAGGTGGTCCAGCGCGGGGACCCCGACCTTCGCCACCAGCCCCGCACCGTCGGCGGGAGCGTCCCGGTCGGCGCGCGCCACGACGGCCCCCTCCCCCGAGGCGTCGTCACCGCTCAGCACCTCGTGGCCGCACGGCTCGTACCGGATACGGGCGGTGGGGAACTCGACCGGTGCGGGCCCGGACAGGGCCGAGTACCTGGGGGTGTGGTGAACTCGGGCAGCCGGGGCGCCGCACTCAGAGCAGAGAGTCATGGTCCGCCGGTACCCGGACGGTGTGGTGCTCATGCGGGACGGCCCCTCCGCGGGGACCTCAACTGTCCTGGTCATGGACCGAAACCCCGCGCGTCACTCCCGGAGCAACACGGGCGGGTCGCTGTCCCCCGGTGCGTGTCCACGCGCTTGCGTGCGGCGTCCTGCGTGCGCCTCGCGGAGTCAGCGGGGGAAGACGGCGCGGACCGTGATCGCGCCGCAGGGTCCCTGTTCCCAGTCCCAGTAGGAACACAGGGCTTCGACCAGGCGCAGTCCGTTGCCGCCGGCGGGCAGCGGGTCGGGCGCTGGGGCGGTGGGCAGGGTGGCGGCTGTGCCGGGGCGGGGTCCGTTGTCGGTGACGCGGAGTTCGAGGTGGCGCGGGGTGCGTTCGAGTTCGATGCGCACGGTGCCGTGGGGAAGCCCGGAAGCGGTGTGCAGCAGGGCGTTCGTGGCCAGTTCGGAGACGACGACCGAGAGGGGGTGGGCCAGGCCGGGGCGGGCGCGGGCGGTCTGGGCCGCCCACTGTCGGGCGGCCTTGACGTGGTGGGTGTCGGAGCCGATGAGGATGCCGGAGGTGGTGTCGGTTCCGCACATGCGGCGGGGGAGTGCGGGGGACGGAGCGGTGGGCTGCATTCGTCTCACCTTCGGTCTTTTCAGGTCAGGTGGGTCATCAGCTCCGGCGATCGCTCTCTCACCTTCGGTCTCCGGAGCTTTTCTGTGTGGGTGGCCGTCCCCTCTGCGGCCAGGTCACGGGTGGACTCCGCGACCGTGTTCACTACCTTCCCTGAACTGGGAATCAATGCCCATGCCGACATGGATTCTGTCGCTTGCTGGTGGTATTCGTAGCGCGAAGTAGTAGCTTTGTAGTTCACTGGTCGCATGGCACGTGGCGTCTTGAAGCAATGGGTCGATTTCGGAGAAACTGTCCGTCGAAACCGTTCTGGGCTGGGGTTGTCTCAGCATGAGCTTGGCAAGCTCATGAATGTCTCGGGCGGAATGGTTGGTCACATCGAGCGCGCTGTTCGCCCCGCAACCAGGAGACAAGTGGATAAACTGGAAGAGTTGTTCACTACAGACGGCTCTCTGCTGCGTATGTGGATGGACGTGCTCAAGCACCGGAACGTCCCCGACTGGTTCCGGAACGCCCTGTCCACCGAGCGACGCGCGGTCGCCATCTCGCAGTACCAATCCATCCTGGTCCCCGGCCTGTTACAGACAGCCGCCTACGCCGAGGTGTTGGTCAGGGCGTGGCAGCCCCGGGCGAGCGATGCTGAGGTCACCCAGGTTGTGGATACCCGAACGTCGCGGCTTTCCGAGCTCAAGAGCAAGCGTCCGACGCTATGGTTCGTCGTGGATGAGGTAGTACTGCGACGCCCGCTGGGATCGCCGGCGGCCATGAGGGAACAGCTCGACCACATAGCGAAACTGATCGAGGCCGGTACGGTTCGATTTCAGGTGCTTCCTACGCGTTTGACCCACCCAGGGATGTGCCCGCCATTCCGGATTATGTCGCTCTCAGTCACCCAAACCGTGGTGTTTGTGGAGCATGCGCTAGGGGACGTCCTTCGCGGCGAGCCACATGATGTGTCCCAGATGGGTGCGCTCTTCGGAGCGATGCAGGCTGACGCGCTCGCTCCGGCCGAGTCGCTGCGTCGCATCCATGAGATGAGAAAGGAATATGCGTCATGACCTGGCACAAATCCAGTTACAGCGGTGGTAACGGCGGGGACTGCGTGGAGGTCTCGGAAGGGCCTACCACCCGCGTTCGCGACACCCAGAACCGGGATCTCGGACACCTGTCGACCGAGGCTTCTGAGTGGACAGCGCTACTGGCTGCGGTGCGCGCCCTGTAGCGGTGTAGTGAACCGGCCCCGCCCCAGGTAGCGGGACGGAGCCGGTTCCGTGTTCAGCAGGGTCAGGCAGACCGCAGGGAGCTTCGGGGGAAGGCCACCCCCGTCAGGCCCTCGGAGACCTCCCACAGGCGGCGCGCCGACGCGGCGTCCCGGGCCGCCGCCGAGCGGCCGACCAGCTCCGGGGCGCCGCGCCCCTCCAGGAAGCCGCTCGGGCCCGCGTAGCCGTCGCCTGGAACGTCCGCCACGGCCGCGTACAGCGTCGGCAGGGCACCGGTGTCGTCGCTCTGCGTGAGGAGGGCGACCGCCGCCCTCTGCACGAGGCGGAGCGCCCGGGACCGACCGTCGGACTTCAACAGGTTCGTGGCCGCCAGACCGGGGTGCGCGGCGGTCGCGATCACCGGTGAGCCGGCCTGGGCGAGCAGTCGCTGGAGTTCCGAGGTGAACAGCAGGTTGGCGAGCTTGGACTGGGCGTACGCGGGCAGCGCCCGGTACGGCCTGCGCTCCCAGTTGAGGTCGTCGAAGTCGATCGAGCCCGTCTTGTGGCCGTTGGACGAGACGGTGACGACCCGCTCCCGGATCCGGGGCAGGAGCAGGTTCGTGAGCGCGAAGTGCCCCAGGTGGTTGGTTCCGAACTGCAGCTCGAAGCCGTCGGCCGTACGGGAGAGCGGCGGGATCATGACGCCCGCGTTGTTGATCAGCACGTCGACGGGACCGGTGAAGTCCTCGGCGAACGCGCGGACCGAGGCGAGGTCGGCGAGGTCGAGCCGGCGGACCTCGACGCGGCCGGTCATCGCAGCGGCTGCCTCGCGCCCCTTCTCGACGTTGCGCACGGCGAGCACCACACGGGCGTCCTTGGCGGCGAGGGCGCGGGCGGCGGCGCGGCCGATCCCGCTGTTCGCACCTGTGACGACGACCGTGCGATCCGTCATGGTAGGGATGTCCGAAGCGGAGAATGTTGTCATGGTCTACAAAGTAGTCAACGAAAACAAAGTAGTCAATGCAAACAAAGTAGTCGACGAAAACATGGTCTGCTAGGGTGGGGTCCCATGTCAGACGCCACCGAACAGCGGCCCTACCACCACGGAAACCTCCGAGCCGCGCTGCTCGACGCCGCCGAGCACGTCCTGCGGGAGAGCGGCGCGGACGAACTGTCGCTGCGCGACCTGGCCAGGGAGGTCGGCGTCAGCCACGCCGCGCCGCGCCGGCACTTCCCGGACCGCCAGGCACTGCTCGACGCACTCGCCGAGTCCGGGTTCGCCCAGCTGGACACGGCACTGCGCACCGCGCTGGCGGGCGTGGGCGAGGACTTCCCGTCGCGCGTCAAGGCCACCATGACGGCCTACACCCGCTTCGCCACCGAGAACGCCGCGCTCCTGGAACTGATGTACACCAGCAAGCACCGGCCGGGCGCGACACGGATCGCCAAGGCGGCCGAAGGGCCGTTCGGGCTGATGTCCGAGCTGATCACCCAGGGGCAGGAACAGGGCGCGCTCCAGGCGGGCGACCCCGAGCGGATCGGCATCGTCCTGTTCGCGACCCTCCAGGGCATCGCCTCGATGATCAACGGCAACTTCGTCAGACCCGAACTGCTCAACGAGCTCGTGGAGACCGCGGTCGAACAGTTCCTGCGCGGTGCCCGCCCGCTCCCGTGAGGACCGGGCACACGCCGAGGCACAGGGCGCGCAGCGGGTGCGGGCCTTCAGGGAGCCAGGACGCGCCAGGCCAGGACGGCGGCGAACAGCAGGAGCCCGATCGCCGCCGCCATGTCCACGCCCCGATGGAAGCGGGGGCCGGTGAAGCGCCCCAGAGCGGAGGCGGCCACGGACAGCAGCGCGAACCAGGTGAAGGTCCCCGCGCCCACACCCGCCAGCATGGTCCACGGGGTGAAGGAACCCGTGTCGGGCGTGGCCGAGGAGAGGGCGGCGAAGACCGCCGCCCAGGCCAGGATCGTCAGCGGATTGCTCGCCGTCGCCGCCAGCCCCACCACGAACGCCGCCCGGGTCGAGGTGAGTTCGCGGTCGGCCTGCTGCTCCGTCGGACGGGACAGCGCACTGCGCAGGGCGCGCACACCCAGCACCACCAGGACCAGCACGCCGAGTATCCCGACCGCCGTCCCCAGGGTCTGCCAGGTGGTCAGCAGGGCGGCCACCCCCGCGATGCCCAGGAGGGCGTATCCGACGTCGACCAGCGCCGCCCCCGCACCGATGGCCAGCCCCAGCGCTATGCCGCCGCGCAGAACGCTGCGCAGGCACAGCAGCCAGATCGGGCCGACCTGGGCGGCGACGACGAACCCGAAGCCGAAGCCGGTGACCAACGCACTCGTCACGATTCCGATCCCTTTCGGAGGAAGGAGAACGGGCGGACACCGATGCTCAGCCGAGGCCCACATCGACGACGGTCTTGCCGATGGCGCCCCGCCGACGTCCGGGTTCCAGCACCGCGGGAAGATCACTCAGGGAAACCCGGTCACCCACGGGGATCCGCATGCTCCCCTCCGCCAGTGCGCGCAGGGCGTCGCGGATACCGGAGCGGACCTCGTCATGTCCTTCCATGACGCCCCCGTAGCCCAGCGCCCGGAGGTTCCTGCGGTAGAAGGATCGCACATCGATCCGGCTCTGAGCTGCTGACGAGGCCCCGTAGAGGACGAGGATTCCGTAGGGGGCCAGGAGATGGGCCGCGGCCGAGGTGTAGTTCCCGCCGAGCGGGTCGAGCACCACGTTCGCGCCCAGTCCCCCCGCGGCCGCGACCAGCTCCTCCGGCGAGCGGGCGATCACGGCCCCGGCGCCCATCCCGGTCACCGCCTCGGCCTTGTCCGGGTCACCGGTCTGACCCCAGACCGCCGCCCCCGTGCTCAGGGCGAGCGAGGTGGCGGCCGTGCCCACGCCCCCCGTCGCCCCCAGGACCAGGACGCGGTCCTCGGCCGTGACCTCGGCGAGTTCGTACACCACGCGGATCGCGGTCCGGCCGCACACGGCCGCGCAGGCCGCCTGGGCCGGATCGACCCCTGCGGGCACCCGGACGAGCGAACCGCTGGGGACGACGGCCCGCCGGCTCCACGTACCGTCGCGGGACAGGCCGACGCCGTGGCCGTGGACCACGAACAGGTCGTCGCCCAGGCGTCCCACCCCCTCCACCCCCAGCGTGCGGGGCACCGGGGCCTCGCCGGCCACCTGCCCGGCGAGCACATAGGTGTCCAACGGGTTGACCGACGCGTACAGCATGTCGATCGCGACCTCATCGGCCGCCGGAGGTCCCTGCTCGGTCTCCTCGACACGAAGGACGCGGCCGGGGCCGGTCAGGCGTGCGGCGAGGACGGTCTCTGCCATGGTCTTCCTCAGCGGTCGGTGGGGGAGAGCAGCCGGCGGAGCGTGCCGGCGGTCTGGTCGATGTCCTGTTCGTCGACGTTGCCGAGGTGGCCGATGCGGAAGGTCTCCCCGGCCGCGGCCGGATGGGTGCCCGCTTGGAGGAGCACACCGAGTCCGGCGGCACCACGGAGCAGTTCCGCGGCCGTCAGGTGGGGCGGAGCGCGGTAGACGCTCACCCCGTTGGCGCGGTCGCCGTCCTCGGCCACGAAGTTGCGCAGACCCTCTGCCTCCAAGGCCGAGCGCAGCCGCACCGCCAGGCGTCTGTGCCTGTGCACGCGTTCGGCCCCCTCCCGCACGACCAGCTCCAACCCCCGGGTCAGGGCGCCGATCAGGTTTCCGGGGAGCGTCTGGTGGTAGGCGAAGCGCGCCTCCAGAGCGGCACGCATCACCGGGAGCCAGTGGAGAAGGTCCAGGCTGAAGTGGCGCGGTGTCCACGTCCGCGACACGAGCACGTCCACGGCCCGTGGGCCGAGCGAGGCGAGGTAGAGACCGGCCGGGACCCCCAGGGCCTTGGGCGTGGAGGTGAGGTAGGCGTCCACCCCCCACGCCTCCTGGTGCACGAACTCCGCTCCGGCCGCGGACACCCCGTCCACCAGCACCAGCGCGCCGTGTTCCCCGGCGACCCGGGCCAGGCCCTCGATCCCGGTGCGCACGCCGCTGCTGGAGTCGACATGGGTCACGAGCAGGGCCTGGTGGTGCCCTGCCCCCAGGAGCCGCCCGACCTCCCCCGCCTCGGGCGGACGGCCCGGCCCGCAGGTGTACACCTGCGCCGGTAGGCCGAGCCTGACGCAGATGTCGTGCCAGCGGTCGCCCCACATGCCCGTGGACACCACCAGCACGGGCGCCCGCGGTGCGAGGAGGCTGGCGGCCACGCTCTCCATTCCCGCTGTTCCCGTTCCGGGGAGCACGAAGGGGACTGCTGCGGGGGCGCCGAGGAGCTGCCTGGTCAGCAGCAGTGCCCGTTGCAGGTCCTGCACGGAGGTCGACGCGTCGATGGGGTCCGCGGCCTGCGCCAGGCGGCGCAGGACCGAGGGGTGGGGCCGGGTGGGGCCGACCACCATGGGCAGAGGGTCCGGTCGGGGGCTCGCGACGACGTCGCCGGACGCGGTGGCGGTGCTCGAAACGTCCCTCACCCGTTGCTCGCCCCTTCCGCGTAGTCCTCCCGGTGGGGGGTGAAGACGTCGAGCGCCACCGACCTCTCCAACGCCCACACCTGGTGTTCCACGCCTCCCCTGACGACGAAGCTGTCCCCGGGGCCGGCTTCGAAGGTCCGGTCTCCGGCAACGACGCGGATGTGTCCCGAGACCAGGTAGGCGAGCTGTTCGTGCGGGTGGCTGTGACGGGGGAAGACCGACCCCTTCTCCATCACGTGCTCGACGAGCATGAGCTTGTCGTTGTGGGCCAGGACCCTGCGGGTCAGGTCCGGGAACGCGGTGCGGGGCTCGACGTCGGCCGAGGCCACGATGACCACGTCGTCGGTTCGCGGGGACGCGTGCTGGGTCATGGACGTGCTCCCTGGCGGTTGGGGCGGACGTAGAGGGGGAGGGGGGTGATGTCGGCGTTCAGGGTGCCGGCCGCCGCCTCGGTGGTGGGGAAGTGGGCGCGGTCGAAGACCTGGTGGAGGCTGGAGGTGCATCCGGCGGGGACCGCGACGACCACCCCGGTCTCGTCACTGAAGGACTCCGCGCTGATGAACCGGTAGCTCTCCCGCGGCGCCAGGGCGATCCTCGTCCACCCCGTGTCGGGGTTGTCCCTGCGCAGACGGCGGTGGAACACCTCCTGCGGACTGTCGCCGGTGTTCTCGACCTGGACGTGGACGGCGCGGATGTCCCCGTGCCAGTCGAAGCGGGCCGGGTCGTAGGTCTCGTGCGGGGGGAGTTCGTCCACCAGGGTCCGGGCCGCGGCGGGGTTCGGTACGCGCCTGATGTGCGCGTCGAGTCCGCACCCCGAGCACCTGCCGTCCGGGGTGACCCCGACCAGGTGTGCGTTGAGGCCGTACCGGGTGATCTGGAGCAGACCGCAACCGCGGCACCAGGTGTTGGTGGACTCGGTGTTGTAGACGTTGCCGAGGTAGACGTGTTCCAGGCCCATGTCCAGGGACACGCGACGTGCGTGCTCCAACCGCTCCACCGGCGTGCGGATGGTGTCCGTCATCTTGTAGTCGGGGTGGAACCTCACGAAGTGGGTGGGGACCTCCGGCCCGAGGCGTTCGCCCACGAACCTGGCCATGTCCCGGGCGTTCTGCTCACTGTCGCTCAGGTCCGTCACCATGAGTGTGGAGACCTCGACGTGGCGTCCCGCGCGGTAGACCTGCTCCGTGGCTTCGAGCACCGGCTCGATCCACCCCTTGGTGATCTTCCGGTAGTACTTCGGATCCATCGACTTGATCGACACCGAGAAGATGTCGATCACCGGGATGAGCTCCTCGACGGCCTCCTGTGAGATGAAGAAGGCCGACTTGTACAGGTTGATGATCCCCTTGCTCTGGGCGAGGCGAGCGGTCTCCGTGACGAACTCGTGCCAGACGACCGGGTCGTTGTAGGTCCAGGAGATGACCTGGATGCCGTGGCGCTCGGCGATGTCCACCACTTCTTCGGGGGTGTAGTGGAAGACGTCCTTGTCCTCCACGAAGCGCGCCTGGGACGTCTTCCAGTTGTGGCAGTAGTCGCAGTTGAGCATGCATCCGATGTTTCCCATGGAGAGGATGCGCGCACCCGGCTCGTAGTGGAAGACCGCCTCGGTCTCGATGGTCTCCTCGGTGGCGTGGACCGACCGCCCGTAGTTCAGGCTCACCAGTTCACCGTCCCGGTTGGCACGGACCATGCAGAAGCCGTGTTGCCCGGGCCTGATCCTGCAGTTCCTGGGACTGAGGTGACACCTCACCACCTTGTCCCCCAGCTGTTCCGCCAGCCGGGCCGGGTGTCCGTGCTCCTGCCACTTCTTCTGCGTCATCGTGCGCTCCTGGCTGATGATCGATGGTCCTTCGAGGCGCCGATGGCCGCCCTCGTGTGCTCCTGTGCTCAGGAGACCGGTTCGCAGGCCGTGCGGTCGATGCACTCGTCGGGGTGTGTGGAGAGGCTGCGCCCGCCCTCGTGCAGGCAGTCGACCGGGCATACGTCGAGGCGGGCCTTGTCCTGGATATCGACACGGGATTCAGCGATGACGTAGGCCATGTCCCACTTCTGAGAAGAAGATCATTGGTCTTGCGCCGGGCGATCGCCAGGAACCCAGACTAGGGAAAGGAATTTTCGCAGTCAATGCCCTGTCGCGGATGTTCTTCCATTCGAAACGCCAATGGGGCTGGATATTCTGCGTGTTGCAGGGGTCCGTTGCGCCCCATTTTTGCTTATATGTTGATTCTTTCTGGCGAAAGGCCAGTTCAGGGCGTTGCTTTCCCGTGGGGGCGAGGGTGTACTGGCTTCCTTCGGTGAAAAACAAAAGGAAATTCTGGGGTGAGCGGGGGAGGGCTCGACTGGGGGCGGAGTTGTACTGGAGCGCCTGTGGGTCGACCCGAAAGGCATTTGCGGAATGTCGGCCATGAGATCTTTTGGGGGATATGTTGTGGAGATATTCCGGACGACGAGTCGGCCTTCCCCTGGCCGGTCGGTGCAAGCGGCCGGCGCCGCGCACCCCGGCGGCCGGCGTCCGATGCCGGGATGCGCGGCCCGAGGATCAGGCCACCCGGGTGCCGTGGCGGTCGACCCCGTCCTGCGTCCAGCCGATCGCCCTCATCATCGAGTTCGGCGGGACGGTGACGAAGGG
>NZ_JBHXQY010000154.1:0-9706 GCF_042716955.1 Nocardiopsis sp. NPDC058631
TGGCCGCGACATCGACCACCGCACCCACAGAACAGTCGTCCACATCACGATCGAAGCCTTGCCAAGCCCACCAGACGGCTAACCGAACGGCATTGTCCCTAGGCCGTGTTTTAGGTAGCGGGTGAGTCTTGGGCGGACAGTTCTATGGCCAGTTCCATACAGCGCCATTGGGCTGGGGAGAAGTCGTAGGGCATCTTGCCGATGGCTTCGAACGCGCTCATGGAGCCGGCCTCCCGCCTGCCGGAGCCGAGGTCGGCCTCGTCCTCGCCGTCCTCGGCGGGAGCGGGGTGCAAAGTGTCCCAGGCGTCGAAGAGGGCATCGTCGTCCTTATCCAGGCCGGACTCCTCGATGACGGCCTGCAGGGCGCTTTCGAAGGCGTGCCGTTCGGCGGCCATGTGAGCCACCCGTGGATCATCGACGGCGACGCTGTCATCGAGTGCCTTCTCGGCGTCGTCAATGCGGTCGGAATCCTCCCGCAGAGTGGGGTGCGTGGCCAGGGCGATGAAGCGGGTGGCCTGGACGGCCGCGCCGAGCGGGCCGAAGATCCGCTCAGTGACCAGCAGAGTGTCCAGGTCCGCCTGACGCAGGGAGCCCTCGGGCAAGCTCTTGAGACGGTCGGTGACGAAGTCGGAGAGCAGGCCCATCCGGCTGCCTTCGGTGCGCATCCGCTGCACGGCGGCCCGTTGCCGCCCCAATTCCGCCTCCTGCTCGGCGAGGGTTTCCTCCAACCGCTCCAGGATGCCCGCGATACCGTCTCCGCTGTCGGCGCCGACGGAAGTCGTGCCGCTGGTAAAGGCGTCACGGATGTCGTCCAGGGCGATCCCGGCGTCGGCCATCTTGCGAATCCACAGCAGTCGGATCATGTCCTCGTACCCGTAGCGGCGGCGGTCATCGCCGCCCCGCTCAGGCTCGGGGAGCAGGCCGATCTCGTGGTAGTGACGGATCGCCCGTGGCGTGCTGCCGGCGAAGGCCGCCGCGTCACCGATCTTGACCTGGCGGGGTGGCATGAAGGACGAATGCATGAGCAGGGACCTTTCCTCAAGGGATCCGGACGTAAGTCCACCAGACCACATGCCGCTACGGAAGGTGCAACCCCATACACACCGCCCCGCGCCAATGCCGGGCGATGCGCCCTTCCCCCGCAATGACCGCAGGACTGTCGTTTCCTGCTGGGGCATCCGCACGACGGCAGACTGAGGTTCACAGCCACTGATGAATCGCCGCGACCTGAACCGTCGCCTCGAACCGAACCGCAAGTTTGTCGAACCGGGTCGCCACGGCCCGGTGCTGCTTGAGACGACTGATCCCGCATTCGACCGCGTGCTGGGCCTTGTAGTCCTCGCGGTCGAAGTCGGGCGAAGGGCCACCGCCACAGCCGCGGCGCCTGCGGTTGCGGACCTGATCGACCGGCTCGGGAATCGTGCACCTGATGCCACGTCTGCGCAGGTAGGCGCGATTCGCGTGTGGAGAGTACGCCTTATCGCCTCGCACCCGCAGCGGGCGGCTCCTCGGCCGGCCGACACCAGGCCGGGGCACCCCGATCGCGTTCAGGACCGGCTCGAACTGCGGACTGTCACCGCGCTGCCCGGCGGTTCCTTCTGCACAGCACCGCGCCGGCGGTCACCGCCAGCATGCTGGTGTGCCCGGCAGATGGTGGAGCCGACACCGACCTCCCAGAAGACCAGCCCGTCCGCGGCGCGGGGGAGGGCGGTGGGCGCACCCGACCCTCCCCGCGGACGCGGGGGTCAGCCGAGCAGGCCGTCGAGCGGGATCAGCACACCCGAACCCAGCGCGATCAGCCCCGTGGACAGCAGCACCACCAGCATGAACAGCGACCCCACCACGGCCAGGCGGAACGCGGCCAGGCGGCGGCGGGCGCGCGCGTTGGCCTTCTTGCTGGCCGCCGACCTGCCCAGCACCACCAGCACGACCGCCAGGAGCACGGGGAACCACCACGCGTCGCCCACGCCGCCGGGCAGCAGGTCGGTCACCGACCCGGTCGCCTCGGCCAGCCGGCCGAGGAAGCCCCCGCTTCCGGCGTCCAGCAGCCCGGTGTAGGCACCGGTCACGAACTCGCTCTCGGGGTAGAAGCCGTTCTCGGGGCGCATGGCCCGGCCCAGCCCGTCGACCAGGCCGAGCAGCGCGGCCGGGTAGGCGAAGCGGCGGCACCGGCCGGCCGACATCGCCCGCTGGATCTGGCTCATGGTCCGTTCGACCCGGCGGGTGGCCCGCTCCTGCTCGCGGCGGTTCCGCGCGGGCTCCCGGGCCCCCTCGGGGTCGTAGGGGTTGGGGGCGGCCGGGTTGTCGGGCCTGGTCGGAGCCGCGGCCTCGGCCCGGCGCTGCCGGGCCGTCGCCACCTTCTCGCGGGTCCGGGCCCAGCGCTCCCGCGCCGAACCGGCCAGGGACGCCCACCGGTCGTGGCGGCGTGCCCTGCCGTCGGCGCGCTCCCGGGCGGAGACGATCCCGCCGACCCGGACCGCCTCGGGCAGCAGCAGCAGCGCTGTGAGCAGGGCGCCCCTGGTGGCGACCGCGTCGCCGCCGGTGCCGTCGCGCAGCGCCTGGCGCCGTTGCTCCACCCACCACGGGGCGTGCGGGGCGTCGCTGCGCTGGCCGGGGTGCCAGGACTGGCGGCGCAGGCGGGAGCGGTGCTGTGAGGCGGTGTCGGGGACCAGGACCAGCTCGACGGCCCGCGCCCACGCGGTGTCCGTCTCGTGGGTGTCGGGGCGGCGGGGGGCGTCGGGGCCCGAGCCGACCAGGCGGTCGACGTTCTCGGACACCCGGCGCATGAGGAGGGGCACCTCGTGCTGGACGCGTTCCAGCAGGGCGCACCTGCCCGAACCGCCGGACCGGCAGGCCGGGTGCGGGCACCAGTGCTGGGAGCCCAGTCCCACCGCGCCCGACTCCACGGCCTCGCGCACCACCGAGTGGCGGCTCGCGTCGCCGGTGGCCAGCGCCAGGAGGCCGTCCGCGCTGATCTCGTGGCCCCGGAAGCGCGGCGGCATGCCCGGCACGTACCGGGCGGCCAGGGCGCTGATCGCCACGTGGGCGAGTTCGGGGTGGGCGTCCAGGCCGGTCAGGTAGGCGCGGTCGAACGTGTAGTCGTTGACCTCCCGGTCCAGCCAGGTACGCAGTTCCGACCAGTGGTTGCGCAGCCACAGGGCTCCGGTGTCGGAGCGGTCCAGCAGGTCGAAGGCCAGGCTCGGGGGGTCCTCGTGGCTGGCTCCGGCGAAGTTGACGGGCCGCAGGCGGCGCGCCGTGCGGATCTGGGGGCGCTCACCCGCGAGCCACTGGGTGACCTCGTCGTGGCCCCAGCGGGCGGACGGCGCGGGGGCGAGCAGGCCGCGCACCAGCAGGCGCCAGCGCTCGTCGGTGATCGCCGAGATGTCCACCTCGGTGTTGCGGGCGGTGAGCCAGTTGCCGCCGCGCTCGGGCCGGCGCCCGGTGACGAGTTCGTGCGCCATCACGCCCAGGGACCACCAGGAGGCGGCCGCCTCCCGGCGCCCCTCGACGACCTCGGGGGCGGCGTAGTCCTCGGTGATGGCCAACCCGCCGTAGACGCGGCTCATGGTGGCCCGCACGGCTCCGCCGAAGTCGGTCAGGGCCACGACCGGCGGGTCCAGCGACCGCACCAGCAGGTTCTCGGGCTTGACGTCGGTGTGGTTGTGCTGGAGTTCGTCCTGCCAGTGGTGCAGGCACTCGGCGACGGCGGAGAGTACGGCGCGCGCCCGGTCCTCGTCCAGGGGGGCCCGGTCGATGACGGCGCGCAGCGTTCCGAGGGAGAAGTACTCCTGGGCTTCCCAGGCCAGGTCCTCGCCCCAGGAGCTGGCGGCGGTGCCGTACCCGTGGATGGCGGGTGTGTGCGGTGAGGCGGTGCCGCGGGCACGGAGCCGGTCCAGGAGTTCGCGGTTGATGTCGTGGCCGGGCCGGTAGACCTTCAGGGCGAGGCGGCGCCCGGGGGAGTCGGTGGGCTCGGCCAGGTAGACGACGGCCTCGCCGCCCGCGCCGACGTGGCCGAGCACCTGGTAGCGGCGGCGCAGTTCGGCGGGCACGGCGTAGTCGAGGTCGCCCGCCGGACCGACCACCACGCGTGAGACCAGGCGGGCCATCCAGTCCAGGAGCGGACCGAACAGGCTTCGCCACCAGGGGGTGCGGCCGTCGTCGCGGCCGTCCCCGGGGATGGTCCGTGCGGGGCGGCGTGCGCCGGGGCCGGCGGGGGCGGTCGGGCTCGCGGAGGGCGCTCCGCCGTTTCCGCCGGGCAGGACGCCGGTGCGGCCCGGTGAGGGCGGGGTGACGCGGGTGGGCGCCGATCCGCCGTCGCGGTCGTCGGAGCCGGGGCGGAACACACGCGTGACCCGGCGCGTGACTCCCGTGCGGCTGCCGTCCTCACCGGCGCCGGTCCGTGCGGTGGTCGCAGCGGGATCGATCCGTTGTGTCGGCGCGTTCTCGTCGCCGTGGTCGGGCGTGACCATGGAGGTCGGGGCCATCCTTCGGATAGGCGGTGGTGTCGTCGGTGTCCGGGGGGATCGACGGACCCTCCCAGACTAGGTCCCGAGCGGCACCGTTTCCGGTGTCTTCGGGACCGTCGGCACGCGGGTCCGCTGTCTCACCCCTACCCCGTTTGACTCCTCACGCCTCCGTGGAGTTCCGCCCGGTTCCCGCCGCTCCCGCACCGGTCGGGTGCTGCTCCCTCGGGGTGGCGCCGAGCCGCGCACAGGCCTCCTGGTACAGGCGGACGACCTCGGCGCGGATCTGCGGGCGCTCGGTCAGCAGGTGCCCCCAGGGGACGCGGACGGCCCGCTCGGCGCCGTCCACCGTCACCGTGTAGTCGCCCCCGGCGCCGTCGAGCCCGGTCATCCGGGCGGCGGTGGCGCCGGGGACGCCTCCGAGCGCCCGGCAGATGAGGAGGGTGTCCTCGGGGTGGTCGCCGTTCATGTGCGCGGTGACCGCGGCGACGACGTCGGGGGAGAAGGGGTGGGGCGAGGACACGGTGCCTCCCGGCGGTGGGCGGTGTGGGGGCGTGACGGAGCGGGGGGAGGGCTGTGCGCCCCCCCCCCGCTCCGACGATATCCGAGATCCCGAGGATGATGACAGTGTGTCGTCACCTTGGCCGCGCGGTGGCCGCCCCCGTACGTCCGCGCCGGGTTACGGGGGTCTCAGGCCTGGTGGGTGAACTCGGCGTCGATGTCGATGGTGATCTTGTCGCCGACGACCACGCCGCCGCTGTCCATGGGCATCTCGATGTCCACGCCGAAGTCCTTGCGGCTGATCTGCGTGGAGGCGGCGAAGCCGGCGCGGTCCAGGCCGTACGGGTCCAGGGTCGAGCCGTTGAACTCCAGGGTGAACTCGACCGGGTTGGTCTTGCCCTTGATGCTCATCTCGCCCTTGAGGACGAAGTCCTCGCCCTTGGCCTCGATGCCGGTGGAGCGGAAGGTGAACTGCGGGTGCTCCTCGACGTGGAAGAAGTCGGCGGAGCGGATGTGGTTGTCGCGGTCACCGTTGTCGGTGTTGATGGAACCCGCGTCGATGGTGGCCTCGACGGAGGAGAGGGCGGGGTCCTCGGGCACCGTCAGTGTCGCCTCGAACTTCTCGAAGCGGCCGCGCACCTTGCTGACCATCATGTGGCGTACCGAGAAGCCGATGACGGAGTGGGTGGGGTCGATGGTCCAGGTGCCGGGCTTCAGTTCCTGCGCTGCCATGGGTGTCTCCCTGTCGGGTTCGGCGGACCCGCGAGTCGGATCCGGCGTTCTCTCCTGAGGAACAAAGTACCTTAGAAGATTCTTCCTGGGAAGCATTGTGGGTTCTCAATCGCAGCGGTGCAAGATCCAGCGGCCGGACACGCCCTACGCTGGGGGCATGGAGAACGAGGCGTGGCTCGACGGAGGCGAACAGCGCGTCTGGCGCGGGTTCCTCAGGATGAACGCCTGGATCTACGACGAGCTGGAGAGGGATCTGCGGGCCCGTACCGGGCTCACCCTCGTGGAGTACGGCATCCTCGTCCACCTCTCCGAAGCACCCGACCGCCGTATGCGCATGCGGGTCCTCGCCGACAGCGTCATCGTGTCCAAGAGCAGGCTCTCCCACCAGGTCGCCCGGCTCGAACGCGACGGCTACGTGCGCCGCGAGCACTGCGACGACGACCGGCGCGGACTCTGGGCCGTGCTGGAGGACAAGGGGGCCCGGGTCCTCGACGACGCGGCCCCCGGACACGCGGTCCGGGTCCGCTCCCTGATCTTCGACAGGCTCACCCGCGACCAGGTACGACAGCTCGCCGCCGTCATCGACGCGCTCGAAGGTGACGAAGCCGTTCCCCGGGGACAGGACTCCGTGTGATCCGAGCGCGCGGCCACCGCACCCCGGGTAGAGTCGGAGCCCGTGAGCAGACCATCGATCATCGGTGCCCAGAACTTCCGTGACGACGACGGCGGAGCCGACCCGGAGGTCGAGGACCGCCTGCGCCGGCACGCCGCCGGCGAGATCGGCGACCGCCAGGTCCTGGCCGCCCTCAGCGGGTCCCGCGTGCTCATCCCGGTCGTGGCCGTGGCCACCGAGACCGAACCGGGGGCCGGCGGGCTGACCAAGGACAAGAACAGCGAGGTCGCCGTCCCCGTCATGACGGGCAAGGACGGCCGCCGCGGCGTGCTCGCCTTCACCTCGGTCGACGCGGTCCGGCGCTGGCGCCCGGATGCGCGCCCCGTCCCCTTCACCGCCAAGGACGCCTGCCAGGCCGTGTTGGAGGAGGGGGCCGACGCCCTGGTCCTGGACGTGTCCGGCCCCGTGCCCCACACCGTCCAGGGCCGCTTCCTCACCATGCTCGCCGAGACCGGTACCGTCCCCGAGCCCCAGGACGACCCGCAGGTCCTCGCCCTCATCTACCGGGTGACCCACGGCGAGTTCGGCATCGAGCGCGTGCGCGTCCACCCCTCCGAGCGGGGCGAGATCGGCATCCGCCTCGAACTCGAAGAGCGCGACGACGAGGCCCTGCGCCGTGTGGCCGACAAGCTCGCCTCCGAGCTCGGGCACGTTCTGCCCGGCGGCATCGAGTTGAGCGCCGTCGTGCGGGCCCGGCGCGACTAGGGAGCGTTTTTTGCATCCTTGCCGGGCTCGCGTCCACGGGCCCGGGCCGGATCCCGCGAGCGGACACGCCGGACGCGGCCGTGTCCGCGCCGCCGGAGCGGGAGGCGTTGTCCACAGGGGGGACCGGGCCGTGTGGCGGGGAGAGGCGGAAGGGTAACTTTTCCCCATGCCCACCCCCTCGGTGCTCGCGTTCTCCCCACACCTGTGGACGGTCCTCGTCGCCGTCTCCCTCGTTCTGCTCGGCCTGGCGGTCGGCCGTCTCAACGGGCGGCTCGTCCCGCTGTTCGGGCCCGTCCGGAGGCCGGGAACGCAGGACGGCCAAGGCACCGGCACGGCACACGGGAACGGCCCGCCGGCAGCAGGCGGCGACGGCGCCGAGGCGGAGCCCGGGGCCACCGCGGACCCGCACCACCGCCCGCTCCGGACCGACGAGGACGACGAGGGGCCTCCGCCGCCCCGATGCCCCCACTGCCTCGCCGAACTCCGCTTCATCCCCGGCCTCCCCGCCGTCGAGGCCCGGCCCCTCCGAAGACGCGGCGCCTGTCCCCACTGCGAACGGGTCATCCGCTCCCACCCCGCAGTCATCGCGGCGACCGCCGTCCTCTTCGGACTCGTGGGAGTCGCCAGTACTCTGCGGCCCGACCCGTCCCCCTTCGGACTCCTCGCCGTCCTGTGGCTCGTCTCCGTGGGCGTCCTGCTGTCCGTCATCGACCTGCGGGTCATGCGCCTGCCCGACGCCGTCGTGGCCCCCGCCTACCCGGTCGCCGCGGCGCTGGTCGGTGCGTCCGTCCTCCTCCCGCCCAGCGGTCCCGACCTGGCCAGGGCCGGCGGAGCGCTCTCCAGCATGGTCTTCGTCACGGTGCTCTACTGGCTGCTGTGGCGGGTCCACCGCGACGGGATCGGCTTCGGCGACGTCAAGCTCTCCGGCCTCACAGCCCTGTACGCGGGATGGGCGGCGGGACCGCTCGGGGCCCTGGTCGCGGTCTTCTGGAGCTTCGCCGCGTTCTCCCTCGTCGGCATCGCACTCCTGGTACTGCGCCGCATCACCCGCCGGGACCCGTTCCCGCTCGGCCCGTTCATGCTCGCCGCCACCCTGGCCACCGTCCTCGCCGGGGCGCCCCTGCTGCCGTAGGGCGTGCGGGGGCGCGCACACCCCGGGAGGGAGGGGCCCACCGCCCCGGTCGCGCCCGCCGGCGCCCCCGGGTGCCACCCCGGCCCGCGATCCGTGGGAGGATCGTGCACATGTTGCGTTGGCTGACCGCGGGGGAGTCCCACGGACCCGCACTCGTCGCGATTCTGGAGGGCCTCCCGGCCGGTGTGTCCGTCACCTCTGACGACATCGCCGCCGCGCTGCTCCGCCGCCGCGCCGGGTACGGCCGTGGCGCCCGGATGAAGTTCGAGAAGGACCAGGTCTCCGTCATCGGAGGCATTCGCCACGGCCGCACCCAGGGAGGTCCCGTCGCGATCGAGGTCGGGAACACCGAGTGGCCCAAATGGGAGAAGGTGATGTCGCCCGACCCGGTTCCGGCCGAGGAACTGGAGGGCGTGGCGCGCAACGCGCCGCTCACCCGCCCCCGCCCGGGGCACGCGGACCTGGTCGGCATGCAGAAGTACGGGCACACGGAGTCGCGCCCGATCCTGGAGCGCGCCAGCGCCCGTGAGACCGCGGCCCGCGTCGCGATCGGCGAGGTGGCCCGGCAGTTCTGCCGCCAGGCGCTCGGCGTCGAGATCGTGAGCCACGTGGTGTCGATGGGCCCGGTCGAGGTGCCCGAGGGCACCCCGGAGCCGCGCCCCGAGGACCTGGCCGCCGTCGACGCCGACCCGTTGCGCTGCTTCGACCCCGCAACCAGCGCCCGCATGGTGGCGGAGGTCGACGACACGAAGAAGGCCGGCGACACCCTGGGCGGCGTGGTCGAGGTCCTCGCCTACGGGTTGCCGCCCGGCCTGGGCAGCCACGTGCACTGGGACCGGCGGCTGGACTCCCGGTTGGCCGGTGCCCTCATGGGCATCCAGGCCATCAAGGGGGTCGAGGTCGGCGACGGGTTCCGTACCGCCGCCCGCCGCGGCTCGGTCGCCCACGACGAGATCGAGCCCGGGCCCGACGGCGTGCGCCGCCGCACCAACCGCGCGGGCGGGGTCGAGGGCGGTATGACCACCGGCGACCCGCTGCGCGTGCGCGCGGCGATGAAACCCATCGCGACCGTGCCCAACGCCCTGGACACCATCGACATCGAGACCGGTGAACCCGCCAGGGCCAACCACCAGCGCAGCGACGTCACCGCCGTCCCGGCCGCGGGGGTGGTCGCCGAGGCGATGGTCGCCCTGGTGCTCGCCGAGGCCGCCGTCGAGAAGTTCGGCGGCGACTCGGTCACCGAGACCGCGCGCAACCTCCGCGGCTACATGGACTCGCTCGAGATCCGCTGAACCACCGGGCCCGGGCCCCGCGGGGCGGGGCCAGCCCCCTCCGGCGGGGCTGGGGCCCGGACCGCCGTGCCCGCCCTGTCGCCCCGGAGCGGGGGGGGGGGGCCCCGCGCCCGCCCCCCGCCCGGGGTTTTGGGTTACCGGGGGGCCAAAACCCCCCCCGCCGGCCCCCGCGGGGCCCCCGCGGGGGGGGGGGGCGGCCAGCCAACGG
>NZ_JBHXQY010000155.1:0-9411 GCF_042716955.1 Nocardiopsis sp. NPDC058631
CCAGGGATGTTGACCCAGGGGTTGGCGTCGTCGTTGGTGAACCGGTAGATCGAGTGACCGGAGTTGACCCCCCACACATTGCTCCGCGACCCCACCGAGATCCTCGACAGACCCCCGGAAATCCCCTTCCAGTGGGACGACCCCTGGTCCCCGGTGTAGCGGTAGATCTGGTTGTTGGCGTTGACACCCCACACCGTGCCATCCGCAGCAGCACTGATGTCCGTCAACCCACCAGGGATGTTGACCCACGGATTGGCATCGTCATTGGTGAACCGGTAGATCGAGTGACCGGAGTTCACCCCCCACACATTGCTCCGCGACCCCACGGAAATCCTCGAAAGAACACCAGAAATCTGCTTCCAATGAGCCATGACACCCATCTCTGTTCGCTGGGAACATTGCATCGAGCCACTCAGGGAACTACACAGTGCGATCACCTGGGGGACAAATGGGAGTTCGGGGTCAGGACAGCGGAGTTCGGGTGAAAAACTGTTCTTGGAGAACAGCCGTATCAGCCTTGTGCCTTCCGGGTCCCGAGTCATTGTGTGACTCCGGTACGCCGGCGCTCCGCAACCGCCCGAGGGGCCTGGGGAGTTCGCCCCGCCCCCTCCCTGGATCGCAACTTCCACTGGGATGCCCGAGCGAGGAGATCCGGAACCCCCTCGGACCTGATCCGGCCAATATCGAGGAATCATCTTCCGAAGAAAGGCATGCGTGATAGGGGGCGGAGAATAATTCAGAGAGGCAGAAAGGGAAGATATCGACAATATATATTCATGTCACGACAGCTGAGGCAAAGGGCAGGGCCTCCGTCAGCCGTCGGCCCGGGTCCGACGCGCGCGCTCGGTGTGGCGCCGGACCTTGGTGCGGTTGCCGCACACCCTCATCGAGCACCAGCGGCGGCTCTGGTTCTTGGAGCCGTCCCAGAAGACCCAGCGGCAGGTGTGCTCGGCACAGGACTTCAGCCGCACCACCTGCCCCGTGATCACCAGTTCCACCCAGTCCAACGCCAGGAGGGCGTACGCGCGGCGCACCGGAGCCAGCCCGGGCTCGGGCACCAGGACCGGCCGCCCCCCGGCAGCCGATGCCAGGCTGACCAGAACCGGAAGCTCGGCGAGCAGGGCGTCGGCCCTGGCGAGGTGGTGCGGGGCGGGTTCCTCCACCGGCGCGGACAGGACCTCCCGGATGCCGGTGCGCAGCCCCAGACACATCCGGTGGTCTGCCTCGTCCACCGGGACGCCCGAGCCGATCAGCCCCTGCTCCGCGAGCCACCGCCGCAGTTCCCCCGGGGCGGCCAGCTCGTCCCTGCCGCTCTCCAGGTCGAACGTGTTCGCGAACAGCTCGATCCGCTCCGCCGCGCGCGGGCGCTCCATGGTCCTCCCCTGAGACAAGGCAACTGTCGAAGCAACTTCCCTGGTTAGCAAGTGTATACGAATCTCGAATCCTACGAGAGGAAGATCCGTGCAATACTGACTACCAAAAGCCCTTTGGAGGTTTTTCATGGTGGTGGGCACAGCTCCGATCCCCTCCGGAACCAGCGCTCGGAACACCGGGATCCTGGTCTCCTTCACCGCCGTCACCAACCTGGCCGACGGCGTGCTGAAGATCGCCCTGCCCCTCCTCGCGACCCGCCTGACCGACTCCCCCGGCCTCGTGTCGGCCGTCGCCATGGCCCTGACCCTCCCGTGGCTGCTGACCGCACTGCACGTCGGCGTCCTGGTGGACCGGTTCGACCGCAGGCGCCTCCTGTGGATCGCCGACGCCGTCCGGGTGGCGGTCATGGCGGGGCTCGCCGCCGCCCTGGCCGCCGACTCCCTCGCCCTCCCCCTCGTCTACGCGGGCGCCGTGGTCCTGGGCGTCGCCGAGGTCGTCGCGTCGACCTCGGTCGCCGCGATCGTCCCCTCGGCCGTCGCACCCGCGGGGCGCGAGCGGGCCAACGCGTGGGTGGCCGGGGCGGAGACCGCCTGCGGCGAGTTCGCCGGCCCTTTCGTCGGCGGCCTGCTGGTCGCGTTCGGCGCGAGCGTCGCGCTCGGCGCCACCGGTCTCGCGTTCGCCCTCGCCATGGCGGTGCTGGTTCTGCTCGTCGGACGGTTCGCTCCGGCTGCCGGCCCGCCCTCCAGCAGCGTCAACGCCCGCATCGCGGAAGGCCTGCGCCATCTGTGGCAGAACCGCTTGCTGCGCGGCATGGCCCTGCTCATGGCGGTGCTGACCGCGTGCTGGGGCGCCTGGCTCGCCCTGATGCCCCTGTACGCCACCTCGGTGATGGGCCTGGACGAGCGCGGATACGGCATCCTGCTCAGCGCGCTCGGCGCCGGGGGCATCGCGGGGGCTCTGGGCGTCACCTGGATCAACCGGCTGCTCGGGCAGCGCTGGTCGATGTTCGCCGATTTCCTGGGGACGGCGGCGATGGTGGCCGCGCCCGCGCTCACCGCGAACCTGTGGGTGGTGGCCGGAGCCGCGTTCCTGGGAGGCATGGGCGGAACGCTGTGGACGGTCAACGCCCGCACCATCGGACAGCGGGTCGTCAGCCCCGGCATGCTGGGGCGCTACAGTTCCGCCGCCCGCCTGTTCGGGTGGGGCGCGATGCCGTTGGGAGCCGGTGCGGTCGGGCTGCTCGCGGAGTTCGCGGGCACGGAAGCCGCGTTCGGCGTCTTCGGTGCCGCTGCCCTGCTGGCGGTGGTCCCCTTCCTCCGCGTGGTCACCCGGGAGGCCCTGGCTGCGGTCCCCGAGCACCGGTGACCGGCCGGAACGCTCCCCGGCGTCACGGCGAGCAGGCACGCGATGCCACAATGCGAAGTGTGAGACACCAGAACTCCGCACAGCACGATCCAGCCCAGGACGCCCCCACGGTGGGCCCGCCCAAGACCAGCGCGGCGGGCCTTCCCGCGGTGCTCAACAGCGTCCGCCAGGTCGGTGAGCACGCCGGGGTCCGGCGCGGGCTGCCCGCGATGCTCGCCATCAACCAAAAACGCGGCTTCGACTGCCCGGGCTGTGCCTGGCCCGAGGGGGACAAGCGGCACACGGCGGAGTTCTGTGAGAACGGTGCGAAGGCCGTCGCGGAGGAGGCCACCTCCCTGGCGTTGACCGCCGAGTTCTTCGCCGCGCACCCGGTCGCCGAGCTGGCCGAGCGCTCCGGCTACTGGCTCGGGCAGCAGGGCCGTCTGGCCCAGCCGATGTACCTGGCCGAGGGTGCCACCCACTACGAGCCGGTGGACTGGGACCGCGCCCTGGACCTGGTCGCCGAGGACCTGCGGACGCTGTCCTCGCCGGACGAGGCCGTGTTCTACACCTCGGGCCGCACCAGCAACGAGGCCGCGTTCTGCTACCAGCTCTTCGCGCGGGAACTCGGCACGAACAACATGCCGGACTGCTCCAACATGTGCCACGAGTCGTCCGGCTCCGCGCTCACCGAGACGCTGGGGGTGGGCAAGGGAAGCGTCTCCCTGGACGACCTGAAGAAGGCCGACCTGATCATCGTCGCCGGGCAGAACCCCGGCACCAACCACCCGCGGATGCTCTCCGCGCTGGAGAAGGCCAAGCGCTCCGGTACCCGGATCATCACCGTCAACCCGCTGCCAGAGGCGGGCATGCGCGAGTTCCGCAACCCGCAGAAGGCGGGCGGGCTGCTCGGCCGGGGCACGGAGCTCACCGACCTGTTCGCCCAGATCCGGCTGGGGGGCGACCTCACCCTGTTCTCCGCGGTCAACCGGCTGCTGCTGCAGGCCCACGAGCGCGGGGAGGAGGTCCTGGACCGGGAGTTCATCGCCGCACACACGCACGGGTTCGAGGAGTTCTCCAAGGACCTGCTGGCCGAACCGGACGAGGAGTTCTGGCCCCGGGTCGAACGGGCCACCGGCCTGGAGCGGGACCTCGTCGAGCGGATCACCGCGATGGTCACCGGGTCCGAGCGCATCATCGTGTGCTGGGCGATGGGCCTGACGCAGCACAAGCACTCGGTGCCGACCATCCGCGAGGTCGTCAACTTCCTCCTGCTGCGCGGCAACGTGGGGCGCCCGGGCGCGGGCGTGTGCCCGGTGCGCGGGCACTCCAACGTGCAGGGCGACCGGACGATGGGGATCTTCGAGCGCCCCTCCGAGGCGTTCCTGGACGCCCTGGGCGCCGAGTTCGGGTTCGAGCCCCCGCGCGAGCACGGCCACGACACCGTCAACGCCATCCGCGCGATGGCGCGCGGCGACGTGCGGGTGTTCTTCGCGATGGGCGGCAACTTCGTGGCGGCCACGCCCGACACCCTGGTGACCGAGGACGCGATGCGCCGCGTGGGTCTGACGGTGCACGTGTCCACCAAGCTCAACCGGTCGCACGTGGTGACGGGGGCGCGTGCGCTGATCCTGCCCGCGCTCGCGCGTACGGACCGCGACCTGCGCGGCGGCGAGCCGCGGTGGGTGACGGTGGAGGACTCCATGGGTAAGGTGCACGCCTCCCACGGGGTGCTCCCGCCGCTGTCGGAGGGCATGCGCTCGGAGGTCGACATCGTCTGCGACCTGGCCGGGAGGGTGCTGGGCGAGGAGCCGGTCGCGTGGTCGCGGCTGTTCGACTACGACCGGGTGCGCGAGCACGTGGCGGCGGTCGTGCCGGGGTTCGAGGACTTCAACGCGCGGGCGCGCAAGCCCGGCGGGTTCACCCTTCCGCACGCGCCGCGCGACGACCGGCGCTTCCCCACCGAAACGGGGCTGGCGAACTTCACGGTGAACGGCACGTACGCGCCGGAGGTGCCGGAGGGGCGGCTGCTGTTGCAGACGTTGCGCTCGCACGACCAGTACAACACCACGGTGTACGGCCTCGACGACCGGTACCGGGGTATCACCGACGGCCGCAGGGTCGTGCTGGTCAACCCGGAGGACGGCCGTGAGCTGGGACTGGAGGACGGCGCGTACACCGACATCGTGAGCGAGTGGCGTGACGGGCGGGAGCGGCGTGCGGCGCACTTCCGGGTGGTGCACTATCCGACGGCGCGCGGGTGCGCGGCGTCCTACTTCCCGGAGACGAACGTGCTGGTCCCGCTGGACTCCACGGCGGAGGTGAGCAACACCCCGACGTCGAAGTCGGTGGTGGTGCGCTTCGAGCCGGACTCGGAGCCGAGCGGGTCCTAGGGTCCGCTCGGGGCTCGGAACGGCTCCCGGACGGCCACCGTCCGGCGGCGTTCGAGCCGTTCGGTTTCACGCTCCGGCGCGTGATGGGCCCCGTGGCCGGCGTCGTCGGAGCGGGCGGTCGGCGCTGCCCCGGTCCGCTGTCCCAGGGGGCGGGCCCGGTATCTTTCGCGCATGCTGTTCCACGTGCACGCCGAGGACCGCCCCGGGCTGGGGACCGAAATGTTCGACCTCGCGGAGGAGCACTGGTCCTACATGGACCGGTTCGACGCCCGGCTCGTCCTACGGGGCCCCACCCTGTCCGATGACGGGGAGGAGCACACGGGGAGCATCCACGTGGTCGAGGCCCCCGACCGCGCCGCCGCGGAGCGGTTCGCGACCGAGGAGCCCTACTGGTCGGCCGGGCTCTACGCGGGAGTCACCGCCGTCCGCGCGGTCGTCCTGTTCGACCGCGGGCCGGAGTCGGACCCGGACGCGGCGGAGGCGCCCCACACGCTGATCACCGGTGAGTGGGCCCCGAGGCCCCACTCCGGGGGCGGGTCCGACCCGCTGCCGCCGGCCACCGGCCCCGGTGGCCGCCTGCTCTTCGCGGCGCTCCTCGTCGACGACGGCGGATCCCACACGAACGGAATGATCGCGGCCGTGCGGGCTCTGCCGGACGAGGCGGTGGAGATCGTGCGGCCGTTCGCGGATCGGCTCGCGGGCGCTGCGGTCGCGCTGGCCGCACAGCGCTGGTGCCGCGGAGGACGCAACTAGGACACCGCGGACCGACCGGACGGTATGTTATCCGGGCCCCGGTGCCCGGGCGGTTGGAGGCCCGTTCGTACCCTGGTGCGATGCCAGCTATCTACCTCATCCGCCACGGGAAGGCCTCACCGGAGGCCGAGGACTACGACGAGTTGAGCCCCACCGGCTACGAGCAGGCCCGACTGCTCGGCGCCGAACTCAGGCGGCGCGACCTGCGGGTCGGCACGGTCGCCACGGGGGCGCTGCGCAGGCAGCGGCAGACGGCGGAGGCCGTCCTCGCCGAGGCGGGCATCGACGCCGCACGGGCCACCGACCCGCGGTGGGACGAGTACGACCACCTGGGCCTCCTGCACGCCCATCCCGCCGGCGAGGGGTCCCTCCAGGACCGCTTGGACGCGGCCCTGACCTCGTGGATCGGGGCCGGGGGCAGCGGACCGGGCACCTGGGAGGGCTTCCGGAGCGGGGTGCGCTCCGCACTGTCCGACCTGGTCTCGGGTCTGGGACGGGGAGAGACGGCGTTGGTGTTCACCTCGGCCGGGGTGGTCGCGACGGTGTGCTCGGCCCTGCTGGGCACCTCCCCCGCCGGGTTCCTGGCGATGAACCGGGTGGTGGTCAACGGCTCGGTGAGCAAACTGCTGCACGGGCGCGGCGGCACCCAGGTGCTGTCCTTCAACGACCACGCCCACCTGGAGCAGGGCGGCCCCGGGTTGATGACCTACCGCTGACGTGGGGCACAATGGCCACAGGCTGGTCGGTGCCATCTTGCGGGTGGTGCCGACCAGCTCCATGTCCGGCGGGTCCCCCTCCCCCGGGTTGTCGCTCCCGATCCTGCCGGTGGCGCCCCACCGGCGCCCACCGGCCGCGACGGAACGGGTACCACCGCCGGCCGAGGACGGCCGCCGGAGCGTCTCCGACGGGTCGGGGCGACGGCGGGGCACCCGCTCACCGGCCGTCGAGGGGCCCGGTTCTCAGGCGTGGCGCTCGGCGTCGCGCCGGAGCACCGCGCGGAGGGCGAGTTCGTAGCCGAACACCCCGCACCCCGCCACGTACCCGGCCGCGACGGGCGCGGTCACCGACGTGTGCCGGAACTCCTCGCGCGCGTAGATGTTGGAGATGTGCACCTCCACCACGGGCACCTCCACCGCGTCGATCGCGTCCCGCAGGGCGATGCCGTAGTGGGCGTAGGCGCCGGGGTTGAGCACCACGCCCGCCCAGTGGCGGGCGGCGTGGATCCGGTCCACCATCACGCCCTCGCTGTTGCTCTGCGCGCACACCACCTCCACCCCCAGCTCGACGCCGAGGGACACCACTCGCCGCTCGACCTCCTCAAGGGTGACGGTGCCGTACTGCTCGGGGTCGCGGGTGCCCAACAGGTTGAGGTTGGGACCGTTGAGCAACAGGACGGTGCGGGACGGTTCGGCGGCAGTGGGCATGGGCCAGGGCTCCTTCTGGGGTCGGTCGCCACCAGCCTAGGACCTCGACGGGCCCCGTGACCCCGGTCACGGGGGGCACCCGCAGAACGGATAGCATACCGACCAGTCGGTCAAAGATCCTGAGGAGGCGACCGTGGAGTCCACCCTGCTGTCCGCGCGTGACCTGCACTTCCTGCTCTACGAGTGGCTCGACACCGAGGCCCTCACTGCACGCCCCCGCTACTCCGACCACTCGCGCGAAACCTTCGACGCCGCGCTGGAGCTGGCCGAGCGCGTGGCCACCGACCACTTCGCCCCGCACAACAAGGCCAACGACGCCAACGAGCCCCGCTTCGACGGCGAGCGCGTCCACGTCATCCCCGAGGTGCGCAAGGCTCTGGAGGTCTACGCCGAGACGGGCCTGGCCGCCGCCGGGATGCCCGCCTCCGTGGGCGGCGCGCAGATCCCGCAGGTCGTCTCCAGCGCGTGCGGCGCCTACTTCCAGGCCGCCAACCTGGGCACCTCCGCCTACCCCTTCCTCACCTCCGGCAACGCCCGCCTGCTCCTGGCGCACGGCAGTCCCGAGCAGGTCGACACGTGGGTGCTCCCCATGGTGGAGGGACGCTTCACCGGCACCATGTGCCTGTCCGAGCCGCAGGCGGGCAGTTCCCTGGCCGACATCACCACCCGGGCCGAGGAGGACGGGGAGGGCGGCTACCGGGTGTTCGGCAACAAGATGTGGATCTCGGGCGGCGACCACGAGCTGACCGAGAACATCGTGCACCTGGTCCTCGCCAAGCTCCCCGGCGGACCTGCGGGGGTCAAGGGCATCTCCCTGTTCGTCGTGCCCAAGTACCTGGTGGAGGCGGACGGCTCGATCGGTGAGCGCAACGACGTCGTCCCCGCCGGGCTCAACCACAAGATGGGGTACCGGGGCACCGTCAACGCCCTGCTCAACTTCGGCGAGGGAAGGCACACCCCCGGCGGTCGGGCCGGTGCGGTCGGCTACCTGGTGGGTGAACCCCACCAGGGCCTCAGGTACATGTTCCACATGATGAACGGCGCCCGGATCGGTGTCGGCGCCGGTGCGACCGCCGTCGGCTATACCGGCTACCTGAAGTCGCTGGCCTACGCGCGCGAGCGGCTCCAGGGGCGGCCCCTGGGCGACAAGGACCCCGCCCGGCCGCAGGTGCCCATCATCGGGCACACCGACGTGCGGCGGATGCTGCTCGCGCAGAAGAGCTACGTGGAGGGCGCCCTCGCCCTGGTGCTGTACTGCGCGCGGCTGGTGGACGAGGCGGCGAGCACCGACGACGCACGTGAGCGCGAGCGCGCGAACCTGCTCCTGGACGTCCTCACGCCGATCGCCAAGAGCTGGCCCTCGCAGTGGTGCGTGGAGGCCAACAGCCTGGCCATCCAGGTGCACGGCGGGTACGGGTACACGCGCGAGTACGACGTGGAGCAGCACTACCGGGACAACCGGCTCAACCCGATCCACGAGGGCACCCACGGCATCCAGGCCCTGGACCTGCTGGGGCGCAAGGCCGTTCAGGACGGCGGCGCCCGGCTGGCGCTGCTGGTGGAGACCGCGCAGCGGACCGCGGAACGCGCCCGGGAGCTGGGCGGGTCGGAGGCCGACTACGCGGAGATGCTGTCGGCCGCGCTGGCGCGGACCACGGAGACGGCCGCCTCCGCCTGGTCGGAGGGCGACCCCGCGGTCGCGCTGGCCAACGCCACCCCCTACCTGGAGGCGGTGGGCCACGTGGTGGTGGCGTGGCTGTGGCTGGAGCAGCTGGTGGCCGCGCACGGACGCACCGGGGGCTTCTACGAGGGCAAGCGCGCGGCGGCGGCGTACTTCTTCCGCCACGAGCTGCCCCGCACGGGGCCGCAGTTCGACCTGGTGGCGTCCCGCGACCGCACCGTCCTGGACGTGTCCCCCGACGTGCTCTAGCGAGCGATGGGTGTGGTGCGAGGAAGACCCGGAGGTTGGTGAGCGGCGCACGTGGCGGCCAGGATCGCTCACCGCTTCCGGGTCGTCCCGCCGTCGTGCGCGGCGGGTTCGGTGACGGGGGCCGGTGGTCGACCAGAGCACGCCCGGACGGGGTGGCGTAGGCGCGGCGTGGCCGCCCGGGCCGGTGTCGTCC
>NZ_JBHXQY010000156.1:0-8272 GCF_042716955.1 Nocardiopsis sp. NPDC058631
GGTACTGCCCTGTGGTGGGGTGGGAGAGTAGGTCGCTGCCACGGTTTTTTGTTGGGGAGGGGGTTGCCTGTGATGGGTGGCTCCCTCCCTTTTTTTGTCGCCCGAGCTTGTGCGTTTGTGAAAATGCGTTGGTGAATGATCGGGCCGGTTGTGGGAGGACGGTCTCCCGGTGCCCCCGGGAAGGCGTGTGGGGTGGTGGACGACTCCGCCGCACGACTCCACTGCTCCCGGCGGACGCTCACAGGCCCCAGGAGACGGGCGCAGGGTTCAGGCGGGGGTCGGGGCGGTGTTCCGGCACCCGCGTCCTTCCCTGTGGCTCCCCCGGCGTCACGGGTGGGCCGGCGGCGGCGCCGAGGCCCGGCCGTGACTCGGGCACCGCTGGGAGCGCCTCATCCCCGATCCGACCGCGGGCACCGGGCCGGGACGCCTGTGGTCGCGGGACCCGGAAAACCAGGGGCGTGGTCACCGCACCATCAGCGCCAGGGGGTGGGGCGCTCGGAAGTGCTCGGGGGAGGCGGCCGGAATTCAGAAGCCGCTTTTCCCTAGTCCTCGTCGGCTTCCGGGGAGTCGATGAGCTGCCGCAGCAGCACAACGAAGTCTTCTTCGCTCATCGCCGACCAGTCCACGTGCTCGTTCATGTTCTGCGGTTTTCCCAGACTGCGGACCTCATAAGCCTGCGGTGGCCGAATTGGTTGGAGAAGTCTGGGTTAACAACACGTTGGCGCAGGTGGAGGAACCGTGGACAGGCGTCGCAAGGCTACGCCGGTGCCTTTCCGGCTCCTCCCCGGGCCGACTCAGACGCGCTGCTGGAGGGCGCTCCTGCACTCGGGGCAACGGCACCGCTTGTTGTATCCGGTGACGGTGCCGTGCGGCAGGGCCGGGTCCCGCTGCTCGGTGAGCGTGAAGTCGAGCTGGTCGCCGAAGGCCGTGAGGATGCGGGCGGTCGAGAACACCTGCTTGGGGGTGATGCCCAGTTCGGTCGCCGCGTCGTCGATGTGCCTCCCCATACGGAGTTTCGCGATGAGACGGGACCGGGTACTCGGGGGCATCTGTGCCTCCGCGTTCGCGATCAGCTGCTCGGCGTCGTCAATGGGGTAGCTCATGGGTTTCCTCTATGTGTGCGGGTACGCCTGCCGGAGCAGGCACCTCAAGCATCGTACGCGGTTTCTTCCCGCTGGTATCAGGGTGAGACATAGGTGACAGGCGGGGTAGAACCCCGTCGGCGACCCGGCTCGTGTTCCAGCGGGCTCCCGCCCCTCCGAACCGTTGTTCTCCTGGCTTGCCTCCGGCGGTCGGTGTTCGTTGATCCCGAGTGACCCATGGTGTCACTGTGTTCGGAGTGATCAATGAAATCTTGTGTTGTTGATGGTGTCCCTGCGGGCCTCAGTTTCTCCATCATGGCTACTTATTGTGACAAAAGGCAGGTTTGCTGGCGCGAGTGTGGGGGGTGGGGTGCCGTAATGCATCGAATCGGCCGCTCTTTTCTAGAAACGCATTGCTAGATGCTAGACACCGTGTTTCGCTGGTGGCCTACCTTCACCGCTCTGTGTCATTGGATCAGCCTCATGACCAGTCCCACGGTCCGTCGTCGGCGGCTGTCCGCCGAACTCCGCCGCCGCCGAGTACAGGCCGGCCTGACCCTCAGCGACGTCGCAGAGGAGCTGGAGTGGTCTCCGGCCAAGCTAGGCCACATCGAGACGGGTATCCGCAAGTGGCCCTCCGTCATGGAGATCTCGGCCCTCCTGCGGCTGTACGGGGTGACCGGCGGGCAACGGGAGGCCATCCTGACACTCGTCCGGGAGTCCAGGCTCCGACCCTGGTGGACCGAGTACGAGGATGTCCTCTCCTCCGCCTACGTCGGTAACGAGGCGGGTGCCGTGTCCGTCCAGTCGTATGCGGGCATCCTCGTCCCCGATCTCCTCCAGGTGCCCGACTACACCGCATCGGTGGCACGGGCCCTGGGGCACGGGGACCGGGGGGTCGACCGCATGGTCGCGGCCCACCTCAAACGCCAGGAGGTCCTGGACCACGGGGGGTTGGAGCGCTACCACGCCATCGTCGAGGAGGACGCGCTCCAGCGGATCGCGTCCGACCTGGAGCTGCTCCGGGCGCAGACCTCCCGGATCGTCGAGCTGGCGACCGAGTCGGACCGGGTGACGGTGCAGCTGCTCCCCACCTCGGCGGGTCCCCACCCCGGCGTGGCCGGCCCCTTCTCCGTCCTGGAGTTCGACGAGGACGAGTCGGCACTCGCCTATGTCGACGCGACCGGGGGCGGGTCGATCGTGGAGGCGGAGGAGTCCGTTCGCGCCTGCAAGCAGGTGTGGTCCAAGCTCACCGACATCGCCGCGTCCGCGCAGGCCACGGTCGGGATCCTGCGGAGGATGGCGCTGCTGACCTGACGTCCGGGGAACCGCGGGGGAGGGATCGGCGTCAGAAGTTGGTGTGAATCGGTCCACCATGGCAGGGACCGCTCCCGATGGCTTGCTAGTCTGCTAGGTGACAACCTCATAAAGTTCTCTACGGAGCCCCCGTCCCCGGGCGGGAGCCCGTGTGCACGCACCGGATCAACGAAAGGGTCCAGACAGTGAAGAAGATCATCGTTCTGGCGCTGGTGGCCCTCGGGGCTTTCGCCGTCTACCGCAAGATCCAGGCGGACCGCGCCGAGCTCGACCTGTGGACCGAGGCCACGGCGGCCAGCGAGAGCTGACCACCGGGCCGCCTGGCAGCCGTGAGCGGCCGGGTGGTTTCCACAGGGTGAACCGTGGACAGGCGCGGCGCGCGCCGTCCCGGAGCCCGCTCATCAGTGACACGAAGACGTGGGTGGGCCGACAATCCCGTGGCGCGACCCACGGCTTTGTGCTGTCACGGGCCCTCCGCGGTGCCCCCAGGATCGCAGTCGCCTCCGGGGACGGTATGCTCTGCATAGCGGCTTGGGCGTGAGCCCGAGTTCGGCGGGGCCATAGCTCAGCTGGCAGAGCGCCGGTTTTGCATACCGGAGGTCAGGGGTTCGACTCCCCTTGGCTCCACAGCGGAAAAGCGCAGATCAGGCGTTGTAGACGGGGACTCCTACGGGGGTCCCCGTTTCGCGTTCCCGGGGCCTGGACCGGATTTAGACCGGATGACGTTGGAAGCGGTCACCTCCCCTTGGCCTTCCGAAGAGCAGCGGCGTGGCCCGTGCTCATCCGGTCCGCCACGTCCAGGACCGCCCCGGGGGCCGGCAAGGGCGAGCACACGATCGGGCGGCCACCGCAAGCGCCGTAGGAAGCGCTGACGGGAGGGCCCGGGGTAAGGCAAATACCCCGGGTCCGCCCCTCCTCTCAGGATCGCACACCCCCCGAACAGGAAGGCAGACCATGAGTACGAAGACCTCCGTGTGGATCGCCTACGCGACCCTCGCCCTCGCCCTGATCACCGTCGTCACCGGCACGATCTTCCAGGGCACCGCCTGGTGGGTCTGGCTCATCTGGGCCCTGATCGCCACCGGCGTCGTCACCGTTCACATCCTGGCCCGGCGCGCCGGCCTCATGTAGGCGCCGGCGTTCGCGCGCGGACGCGCGGTGGGTGTCGAACCCGGCGGGGCCGCGGCTGTCCTCCCCCGAGGCAGGGGTGGCCCCGCCGGCTCCGGCCGCCTCGCGGGACCTCTCCCCGTCTTCTCTCCACGGGTCCCGCCGGCAGAGGCAGATCCGGGTGGCCCGGCAGGCCGGAGGTCACCTGATGGGTGTTTTAGGGAGAAAAACGCGAATGGGGACCTGTGCCCGTATTCAATAGTTGATGGGGCGGAAAGCAAGAAATATGTTCGGTTACTAATGAGTAGTGAAAACTTCCCCCGCCAGGGGTGCGAAATGAGTGGCGCGTGGGGTTGCGGATCGTGTGGGCCCCGGGAGTGCGTATAGCCCGATCGGGTGAGAAGGATGACGGAGAGTCCACTTCACCCGGGCGCGTCCGGGTGGGGGCAGTCGCTCATGGGATGGCATGAAGTCGCAGGTCATAGGGCTTGTCGGTGAATTTTCTGCCCATGACCTTTCATTCCGGTTACGTGGGGCCGCTCGTACCACATGCAGTGACTCTACGTGTGTGTATGATGACACTTCCTCTAAGTGCAATGGTCCTACTGGGCCATATGAGAAATAGGCCTCTTGGGGTCTGTTGGTGAACTGGGACGATCCGTAGTTTCGACACCAGCGACAACGAGGAAGACAACGCGCCGAAACGATCGACCGCCGAAGATGAGCCGTACGGCCCCCCGTACGCGCTCAGGCCCCCGTCGTCGACTCGGTCCGTTTCTCCTCACCGCCGACGGTTGCGTCGGTCGGCGGATTTCCGATCACCACACATGCTGATCTTGGGAGTGGGGCAACATGTGGAATGAGAAGATGGCAGCCCGTGCCAAATGCCGGGAGATCGATCCTGACGCCCTGTTCGTGCAGGGCGCGGCGCAGAACCGCGCCAAGCTCATCTGCCGGGGATGCCCGGTGCGTACCCAGTGCCTGGCGGAGGCGCTGGACAGCCGTATCGAGTTCGGTGTCTGGGGAGGCATGACCGAACGCGAACGCCGTGCCCTTCTGCGTCGGCGCAAGGACGTGGTCAACTGGTACGAACTGCTGACCAGCGCCGAGCGCCGCTACGAAGCCGAGCAGGCCCGCCAGGACGTCCCCGGTGCGGGGGCCGCCGGGGCCGTCCCCCCCGCGGAGTCCGAGACCGTCCCCGCGTCCGGTACGGTTCCGGTCCACGTGAGGGACACCGTTCCGGTCCCCTCCGTGCTCCGGGTCTGACCGGCAGCCCGGGCCGCCGAACCGGGCCGGGGCGTCGGGGACGGGACGCCCCAGCAACTCGGCGGCACAGACGAAAGTCGTGTCCTGTCTCCACCTCAGGGGGGAGACAGAATCAGGGGAGGATCAGGGGCGGCCCCCATAGCGGTGGCCCGACCTGTGACGCATGATGGTGGGAGTGCGGCTGAACTGGGCCGTACTCCCGTCGTCGTTGGGAGTGGGAGTGGTGGCTGTGCAGGACCCTCAGTATCCGGCGAGACGCCCCTGGGAACCGCAGGCCCAGCCGCAGATCCGCCTCACAGACGCCCAACGGGACTCCGTTATCCAGGTCCTCCAGGAGGCCTTCAGCCAGGGCCAACTCGACGAGGAGGAGCTCGACGAGCGGACCGGCAAGGCCATGCAGGCCAAGTTCGGCGCCGACCTGGCCCCGCTCACCGAGGACCTCGGTGTGGCACCGCAGGGCTCGTCGGCCCGTTCGGCCGCCGGCCCGTCCCCCCGTACCGAACGCAAGGAGGCGGGGCCCAAGGACCCCCTGCCCAGCAGTTCCGCGGAGCGGGTCGTGGCCGCGATCGGCCACGGCGGGAACTACTTCTTCCCCATCGTCGCGCCGCTTGTGCTGTTCCTGGCGAGCGACAGGATCTCGCCGTACGTTCGGCGCCAGGCCATGGAGTCCCTCAACTTCCAGCTCTTCTGCCTCGTCGGGGGGATCGCGAGCGTGCTTCTCGCCTGGCTGATCCTGCCGATCTTCGTGGTGATCGCCATCGCCCTGGGCTGGGCCGTCCTCCCCGCCATCGCGTCCGTGGCGAGCCTCATGGGCAGTAACTGGCGCTACCCGACGCCCTACCGCTTCCTCAAGGACGACTGACCGGACGCGTCCCCGCCGCCCCGCGCACGACGAAGCCGGGGCGGGAGGACCCGCCCCGGCTGAGGGGGGAGGAGACCAGCGCGTCGGTGGGCCCGTGCAACCCGTACCGGACGCGGTGGCCCTCCTGCCGTCGTGCTATCGGGTACCCGTCACGCGGTCGCTACCCGTTGGGGCGCCCGTTCTCCTGTGCGCGGTTGTCCCCTGAGGCCACACGCACGGTCTCCTTGGCCTTGCCCTTGCCCGATTTGGCGGACTTGGCGGTCTCCGCGGCCTTGTCCGCCACGTCGGCGGCCTTCTCCTCCAGGTTCTCGCGGGTCTCACGGACCTGGTCGCGGGCCTGGTCCAGGTGTTCCTGCCACTCCGCGTCCTGCGACGCCTGCCGCAGGCGGATGAGCGAGTACACCACGACACCGCCGACCACGGCTGCGCCCCCGATCAGGACCCCGCGGGGGATCCGGCGGTTCCCGCGGCGGAGCAGCCGCAGCCCCCGACGACCCGGGTTCGGGTCGACGCGCTGCGCTGCGGCGCTGAGGAGACCGGCCACGCGAGGTGCCACGGTGTCCTCGACACGCAGCGCGGCGCTCTCCAGCCGGGGAGCGGTCCAGCCGCGCGCCTGGAGGAGCTTCAGAGCGGCCTGGTCCCGCGCCTGGTCGGCGTAGGGGCCGAGCCGGTCGGCCTGCTCCTTGGCCAGGTCCTGCAGGCGGGCGAGGGTCGCCTCCGCCTCCTTGCGTGCCTTGCGACGCTCGGCAGTGATAGGCACGTCGTCAGCTCCTTCGTTCGTTCACCGGTTTCTACGGTCTCCACCCGGTGTGGCCGACGCATCGAGCCACAGTGGGAGGCTTCCTGTCGTCCTGCCCCGTTATCCGGGTGTTATCTCAACATACGTCCTCTCCGTCGGCGATCGGAGTTTCGACACCAGCCGACGGATTCTCTGACAGTCCTCTGCCCACGTACGGGCATCCCTCACCTCCCGAGAGCATGCTCCGTCCCACATTTCCCCGTCCCGGGGCTGTCCGCCGGGTACCGGCCGAGTCCGGGAGACGGACGGGTAACGTGAGCACGTAAACGAAGTCGATCGAAAGGCACGTAGGTGTCGGACTCCAAGGGTCAGCCCACCGCGCGGCTGAACACCTCCAAGGGAACCATCGTCGTCAAACTGTTCGAGGAGGAGGCTCCGGAGACGGTCGCCAACTTCATCGGCCTGGCTGACGGCTCCAAGCAGTGGATCGACCCCACCACGGGCAAGCCCTCCAACAGCAGCCTGTACGAGGGCACGATCTTCCACCGCGTCATCGACGGTTTCATGGTCCAGGGCGGGGACCCGCTGGGTACCGGGCGCGGTGGCCCCGGCTACACCTTCAAGGACGAGATCCACCCCAACCTGCGATTCGACCGCCCGTTCCTGCTGGCCATGGCCAACGCGGGTCCGGGTACCAACGGTTCGCAGTTCTTCGTCACCGTGGAGAAGCCGTACTGGCTCGACGGCCGCCACACCATCTTCGGTGAGGTCGTCGAGGGCGAGGCCGTGGTCACCGAGATCTCCAAGGTCGACACCGACTCCCAGGACCGCCCCCGCGAGGACGTGGTGATCAACAGCATCGAGATCACCCGCTAGGGAACCGCCGGGGACACCAGGACACCGAGGAGTGAGAGACAGACCATGACCGCGCCCCCACCTCCGTCCGGTGCGGCACCGGAACCGGGGCCGACGGCCCCGCGCACCTGCTACCGGCACTCCGACCGGGAGACCGGGGTCAGCTGCACCAGGTGCGAACGGCCCATCTGCCCGGACTGCATGGTGGAGGCGTCGGTGGGTTTCCAGTGCCCCCGGTGCGTCGCGGAGGGGAACCGGGCCGTGCGCCGGGCACGGACGCCCTTCGGGGGTAGGGCCGTCACGAAGCCCTACGTGACCTGGACGCTCCTGGGCCTCATGGTGGCCGGTTTCGTCGCCCAGCTGGGCACGTCCGACCCCATCGGTCAGGCGGGGGCCTCCGGGCTCATCCGGGAGTTCGCCATGCTCGGCCTCGGCCGGCTGGAGGACGGGACGCTCCGGGGTGTCATGACCGGTGAGTGGTACCGGCTGATCACCGCGGCGTTCCTGCACGGCAGTATCTTCCACCTGCTGTTCAACGGGTACGCCCTGTACGTCCTCGGGGCGCAGCTGGAGCGCTGGCTGGGGCACGGGCGGTTCCTCGCCCTCTGGGTGGTCGGCGCGCTCTCCGGATCGGTGCTCAGTCTCCTCGTGGCACCCGTCCAGTTCTCGGTCGGCGCCTCCGGGGCGATCTTCGCCCTCTTCGGGGCAGTGCTGGTGATCGGCAAACGGCTCGGCCTGGACCTGCGGATGGTGCTCGTCCTGATGGGGGTCAACCTCGTGTTGACCTTCGTGGTCCCGAACATCTCCTGGACCGCGCACATCGGAGGGCTGGTCGCCGGACTCGTCGTCGGTGCCGTGTTCGCGTACCTGCCTGGCAGGTCGGCCAAGGCCTCGACCCGGACGCTGACGCACGTACTCCTGGTGGCCGTGCTCGCCGCACTGCTCGTGGCCCTGGTGGCCGCGGCACCGGTGCTCGTCCTCGGCTGAGAGCCCGCACGGCGGTGGGGGCCGGCGGGGGGCCCCCCGGGCCCCCCCCCCCCCCGC
>NZ_JBHXQY010000156.1:8282-9043 GCF_042716955.1 Nocardiopsis sp. NPDC058631
GCGGGGCCGCGTGGGCCCCGCATCGGCGCTCGCCCCCCGTCCACCCCCGCGCGGGGGGGGGCGCCGCCGGGCCCCGCGCGCGCCCCCCCGCCGTCCCGGGCACCGCACCGCTCCGCCCCGGTCCGGGCATGACGAACAGAGCTACCCACAGCCTGTGGATAACCCTGTGGAAAACTTCGGTATTGGCTGCTCAGGCCCTGGGGAGGGCCGGGTACACATGCCCGTTGAAGGCCGTGTGCCGCGCACAGCGACGACACCGCTCGCCCGATCGGACAGCGGGTCGGTCAGGTGTTCGCCAGGCGGGGGTCAGTGCCAGCGCGTGGACAGGACGACGGCCACGATGATCCCGCTGAAGCCGATCAGCAGGTTCCAGTTTTGCCAGTCCTGCATGTACGGGACGTAGTCGCCCGCGATGTAGTAGACCGCGATCCAGAGAATGCCGAGGGTGAAGAAGCCCAGCATCGACGGCACGAGCCAACGCGGACTGACCTTCGGCTTCTCTTTGGAAGGAGGCGGAGTGTAGACAGCCTTCTTCTTGCGATCGTTGCGGGACTTGGGCACGGTCGCTGCTCCAGTACGGTGGGGCGGTTCGGAACGAGAACACAGTCTACGCCCAGGGCGGAGCCCCCGTCACCGGTGGCCTGCCCGGGGTTTCGGGCGCGTCCTCCCCGGGCGCAACACCCCAGGCCACACGGCTCCGGACGCCTGTCGGTCCCCGGAACAGCGGACGGGCCGCACCCCCCAAGGGGTGCGGCCCGTCC
>NZ_JBHXQY010000157.1:0-8920 GCF_042716955.1 Nocardiopsis sp. NPDC058631
CAGCCCGGGTCTGGCTGTCCAAGCGTGGTCGGCGCAGCGAGAGGCAGCCTGGCGGTTGCGAGCCCGGAATGATCCGCGGAACACGGCCTAGCCCGCGAGCGGCCTACGGGCGAACAGGTGGGCGTGGGGCGTGAGCTCGGTGCCCTCCGGCTCGCGTACCACCCGCGTGTGCACGACCAGTCCGGCCTCCTCCAGGAGTGCCGCGACCTGCTCCGTCGTGCGGCGGTGGAAGACCAGTTCGACGGGGTGGCCGAGTACCGGCCCCATGTGCCGGGGCTCCTCGCCGACCTGGAACACGACCATCACCTCACCGCCGGGGACCAGTGCCCGGCGAAACGACGCGAACACCCCCGCCAGCAGGTCGAGCGGCACGTGGATGATCGAGTACACGGCCGAGATCCCGGCCTGGGAGGCGTCCGGCAGGTCGAGGGCGGTCATCGACCCCTCGCGGAAGGACAGGTCCGGGTAGGTGCTCCGGGCGATGTCCAGCATCCCCGGGGAGAGGTCGACGCCGGACACGTCCACCCCCAGCCCCGCCAGGTACCCGGTGGCCCTCCCTGTGCCGCACCCCACGTCGGTCACCGGGCCGCCCCTGGCGCTGACCAGGTCGGCGAACAGGTCGAGCATCACGCGGTCGAGCGGGATCCACCCCAGCTCGTCTCGGTGGAGTTCGGCGTACTCGACGGCGACGGCGTCGTAGGCCGTGCGGGTGAGGGTCAGGAAGGAGGGTTCGGTCATGGCCCGGCACCTTAGCGGAGCCCGGGGACGAACGCCGCCGGAAGTTCGCCGCCCGCTGCCGCGCGGCGGTACCGTGGCGCGGACCGCGACCAGGGATCGCGGCGTGAGGGGAGAGGGAGCATGGTGGACGAGACCGACCTGCGGCACCTGAGGCGCTCGGTCGAGCTGGCCGCCGAGGCGTTGGCGGCGGGTGACGAGCCGTTCGGATCGCTGCTGGTCGCGGCGGACGGGACCGTACTGTTCGAGGATTACAACCACGTCAGCGGTGGCGACGGAACCCAGCACCCGGAGTTCGCGATCGCCCGGTGGTCGACGACCCGCCTGTCCCCGGCCGAGCGCGCCGCGGCGACCGTGTACACCTCGGGGGAGCACTGTGCCATGTGCTCGGCAGCGCACGGATGGGCGGGCCTCGGCCGGATCGTGTACGCGAGTTCCTCGGCCCAGCTGGCGTCCTGGCTGGCGGGGTGGGGGCTGCCCCCGGCCCCCGTGCGGGCCCTGCCGGTCAACGAGGTCGTGCCCGGGGTCGAGGTGGACGGCCCGGTGGACTCCCTCGCCGAGGAGGTACGCGCGCTCCAGGCCCACTTCCACGACCGGGACTGACCGGGGGCCGATCCGTGCGTGACAAGGCCCGCCGTGGGGCGATCCGCGGCGGGCCTCGTCGCTCCCGGGAGCGCGCCTGCCCCGGGAGGTGGATGGATCAGCTGGGGGTGTCGTCGCGGTCAGTGGGCTCGAACCGGCCCTGGATGACGCGTCCGCGGTCGGCCGCGGGGGCGTCCTCCGCTCCGCCGGCGCCGGGAGGGCGTCCGAAGGGGTCGGCGCCTGGGCGGCCTCCGAAGGGGTCGCCCGTGCGTCCGCCCCGCCCGGGGCCGTCGGCGCCCTGCGCGACGAACTCCTGGTTCATGCGGTCCTGCATCTTGCCCATCCGCCGCTGCGCCCATCCGGCGAACGCCCAGCGCAGGGCAGGGCGGGTGAAGGGCAGGGCCAGCAGGAGGCCCAGCACGGCGGTGATGAAGCCGGGGATGACGAGCAGCACGCCCCCCGCCATCAGCATGAGCGGGTCGAGCAGGCCGCCGCGCGGCGGCTCGCCGGAGCGCATGGCCTTGTCCGCGTCCTGGAAGGCCTTGGTCCCGGCCCGGCGCAGCACGGCCACGCCGAGGACCATCAGTGAGACCAGCGCTGCCAGCGTCCAGGGGACGCCGATCCAGCCGCCCACCACGATCATCAGCCACACTTCGAGGAACGGCAGCGCCATGAGCGCCAGCACTGTCAGCAGCGGCATGCGGGTCCATCCTCAGGATCGTCGGCCAACGGGTCCTCCCTTACAGGGATGAACGCGCCCGTGGGCGTAATGGTTCCCCGGTGAGGCCTCTCACCCGTGGGCGAACACGCCCGACACTGCCGGCCGGGGCCGTGTGGCGCCGGGCCTCAGGCCCGGCGGCGGCCGAGGACGAGCGCGGCCAGGACCGCCGCGGCTCCGAGTGCGCTCAGGAACGCCTCGGGGGCGGCGCCGAGCCGCGTGGCCACGGTGGTGCCGTCCATGGCGTCGAGCTCGGCCACGTGGATGTCGGGCTCGCCCTCGGGGGAACGGTAGGAGGTGGTCCCGTCGGGGGCGACCACGGCGCTGACGCCGCTGGTGGAGACGACCACCGCCGGGCGGCCGTGTTCGACCGCGCGCAGCTGGGTGATGGCGAGCTGCTGGTCGGACTGGCCGGTGAAGTTGTAGTTGGCGTTGTTGGTGGGGATCACGATGACCTGTCCGCCCGCGGCCACGGACTCGCGTACCGGTACGTCGAAGGCGACGTCGAAGCAGATGCCGACGGCCAGGGTGGTGTCGCCCACGTCCAGGGCGCCGGGCTCGGTACCGGGGAGGGCGTCCGAACTGACCTGCCGGAGGCGGTCGACGAACTGCGTGAAGAAGTCGCGGTAGGGGACGTACTCGCCGAACGGCACCAGGTAGCGCTTGTCGTACAGCTCGCCGGGGCCGGTCTCCGGGTCCCACACGACGCTGCTGACGTAGCGGGTGCCGTCGTCGTTGAACCGGCTCATGCCCCACAGCAGGGGGACGCCCGCGTCGGTGGCGGCCGCGTCGATGACCTCGCGTGCGGTCGGGTCCCGGTAGGGGTCGAGGTCGCTGGCGTTCTCGGGCAGCAGCACCATGTCGGGCTGGGGGTACTCCCCCGCCCTGACGCCGGCGGCGAGTTCGTGGACGCCGTCGACGTGGTTGCCGAGGACCTCCATGCGCTCGCCGAGGATGGAGATCCCACCGACGTTGGGCACGTTGCCCTGGACCATGCCGACGGTGACGGTGTGGGAGACGGCGGGGCGGCCGATCGCCGGGGCGAGGGCGCCTCCGGCGACGAGGGCGGCGCAGGCGGCCAGCCCGACGGCGGCCGCGATCCACCCGGCACGGGGCGGGCGCGCACCGTCCGCTCCGCTCCCCCCGGGTCCTGCCGCGTCCGCCGGGGGCTGGACGGCGCCCGTCGCCGCGCCCCGCGTCCGGGCGGAGACGGCGCTCAGGGCGCTCCACAGCAGCAGACCGCCGGTCAGGGCGACCACGAAGGAGACGAGGGCGGAGGAGCCCAGGGCGGCGTAGCCGACGAAGGGCGTGTCCGGCTGGGCGAAGGCGAGCTTGCCCCACGGGAAGCCGCCCAGGGGCAGGCGGGCGCGCACGGCCTCCTGCGCCACCCACAGGGCCGCGGTCCACAGCGGCCAGCCGGGCAGGCGCATGACGAGCGCCAGCCCCATGGCCATGGGGAGGAAGTAGGCGGTCTCCAGGCCGGCGATGGCCAGCCACACGTCCACGCCGAAGATGTCCTGCCAGCGCACCAGCGGCACCATGAGGGTGCCTCCCGCGAGGGCGCCGAGCCAGGCTGCGCGGCGCAGGCGGGTCCCGGCGACGGCGAAGGCGAGCAGGGCCGCGCTGAGGGGGCCCAGCCACCACAGGCCGAACGGCGGGAGCGCGAAGAGCTGCGCGAGGCCGGAGACGGCCGCGGCGAGTGTGCGCCAGAGCAGGTCGCGACGGCCCCAGAGATGTCCCGGCGGCAGGGCGGAGGCGAGGGAGCGCGCACGGGTCGTCCTGCGCTCCGACCCCTGCTGGTGCGGCGAGGGTCTGTCGGAGGCCTGGGCGGTGCCCTGCTCGGTGTGCTCGGCAACCACGTGGGGGTGCTCGCTTTCCGCTGGCTGGTGAGGTCCTGGCGGTCAGCATATTGGGGGGACGCGGAAAAGGCCCGAGCCACCCTTCGGACCGGCTCCGTCCCGTCGGCGGCGAGCTCGGAAGACCGTTGTCTACTGGATGTCCGGGCCTTTTCCGGGTCCAACCCCCCGCCCGGTCGCGGTACTCCGCCCCTCACCCGATCCCAACTGCACCTGGCGCGTGATGCAGCGTCCAATCGGACGAGCGGGGGCCGCACAACCGGTCCGTCCAGTGCTGGACTGGTCGTTAGGTTACCCAGACTCCCCAACCGGATGCCTCAACCCGGCTGCCGTGTCGTGGCCGCCGCTTCGAGTGTCTGGAGGAGAGATAGCGATGAACCGTCGGACAGGCTAACGCACCTGAGGCCGCCACGCCAGCTGGGCGGGTGGAGTTTGCGACTGACCGCAATCGGATCGACATCCGGCCAAGCCTGGACTTTTCGATCACGATCGTGTCTGATGTGATCAGAAAAGCGGCCCGTTTCGATCAACTTCGAAAACTCCGGGCTGGGTGACGCGGGCCTTCGGCCACGAGATCCCCGTCACCCCCACCTCGACCCCAGCGCGGGAGCTGAAACCATGGCGGAGATCGTCCTTGAGGGCGTTGACAAGATCTACGGCGGCGACGTCAAGGCCGTCGACAACCTGAACCTGAAGATCGAGGACGGCGAGTTCATGGTGCTCGTCGGCCCGTCCGGTTGCGGAAAGTCGACCGCCCTGCGCATGATCGCCGGTCTGGAGGAGATCTCCGAGGGCACGCTGGTCATCGGTGACGAGATCGTCAACGACCGTCCGCCGAAGGACCGCGACATCGCGATGGTCTTCCAGAACTACGCGCTCTACCCGCACATGAGCGTCGAGCAGAACCTGGCCTTCGGCCTGAAGCTGCGCAAGGTCCCCAAGCCCGAGATCGCCCGCCGCGTGCAGGATGCGGCCGAGATGCTGGGGCTGGAGCCCTACCTCAAGCGCAAGCCGGGTGCGCTCTCCGGCGGTCAGCGCCAGCGCGTGGCCATGGGCCGCGCGATCGTGCGCGAGCCCCGCGCCTTCCTCATGGACGAGCCGCTGTCCAACCTGGACGCCAAGCTGCGCGTGCAGATGCGCGCCTCCCTCAACCAGCTCCACGAGCGCCTGGGCGTGACCACGGTCTACGTCACCCACGACCAGATCGAGGCCATGACCCTCGGTGACCGGGTCGCGGTGCTGCGCGACGGCCGCCTCCAGCAGGTCGACACCCCCAAGCGCCTGTTCGACTCCCCCGTCAACCTGTTCGTGGCCGGGTTCATCGGTTCCCCCGCCATGAACTTCGTCGACGCCGAGCTGACCGCCGACGGCAGCGGGGCCACGCTCAAGTTCGCCGAGCACAAGCTGCCGGTCCCCGCGTCGGTCCTGGACGCCCGTCCGAAGCTGCGCGACTACCTGGGCCGCTCGGTCATCCTGGGCATCCGCCCCTCGGACTTCAACGACGCCGAGTTCTCCGGCGACGACGACCCGCGCATCGAGGTGACCGCTGGGGTCACCGAGGAGCTGGGTACCGAGATCAACATCATCTTCGGCATCGACGCCCCGCCGGTGCGCCACGAGGACGCCACCGCGCTGGCCAGGGACGCCGCGGGCGACGAGGAGAGCGCCGAGGCAGCACTGCCGCTGGGCGGCGACCGCTCGCTCTTCACCGCGCGGGTGAGCCCCCGCAGCCAGGTGCGTCCCGGCAGCACGATCAGCCTGTCGGTCGACGTCAGCCAGCTGCACTTCTTCGACCAGGAGAGCGGTCTGGCCATCGGCCACCCCGACAACTCCTGACCGGCCCTTCAGGAGCCGCTCCGGCTCCCGGGGCCCGCAGCGGCGCCGTCCGGCTTTCCCGGGCGACCCGCCGGCTTCCAGAGGTGTCCCCCGGGGCGGCCTCCCGCGCGACGCGGGGGCCGCCCCGCCCTCGTCCCGGGCGCGGGGCTCAGTTCGCCGTCAGGATCGCGAGGTTGAGCGCGGCCGCGAAGACCACCCACAGCAGGTACGGTGCGAGCGCCACCGCCGCGGTGGGGCTGTGCCGGCGCCCCAGGACGGCCGCGGCGGCCACCGCCACGGCCAGTGCGGCGATGTCGACGAACGCCGCACCGTACAGGCCCGCGCCGAAGAACAGCGGCGTCCACGCCGCGTTGAGCAGGAGCTGGAGCGCGTAGGCGGCGAAGAAGGCCGGCGCCCCTCTCAGCCCGGACACGCGCCACACCAGCCAACCGGCCAGCGCGACGGCCACGTACAGCACGGTCCAGACGGGGCCGAACAGCCACGCGGGCGGCGCCCAGGAGGGCAGCTCCAGTCCCGCGTAGACCTCGCCCGATCCGCTCGCCGCGGCCCCGCCCACCGCCGCGACCGCGATGACGGCCGCGGCGAACCCCGCGGCGGCGAGGATCGAGCGTCCGGCCGACGCCGGGCGCCGTTGCACCGTCTCGTCCATGATCTACTCCCGGATCCCGTTCTCGCCCCGATGGGTCCGCGGGACCGCTCGCCCCGCATCCGGGCTCCTACCCGTTCGGACCTGGCGCACCCTCGGAGGAACAGACCCCCACAGCCCTCCGAGATCCACTCAAACCTAACCACTCGGACATATTCGCGTTCCTGTGGGCAAGGAAGCTGTTGCTTGACCGTCCGCTCGGCCCACCTGAACCATGTGATGGTGCGCAACCGAGCCCCCGGAGCCGCCCTCGCCCCCGACCACGTCGTCGACACCCTGCACGGCAGCACCGTGCCAGACCCCCACCGCTGGCTCGAAACCGCCGACTCCCCCGCCACACTGCACTGGTTGGACGAACGCCGACACGAGTACGAGCGCGAGGCCGCCACCTGGCCCCTGCGCGCCCCCCTGGCCGACCGCATCCGCTCCCTCGTGGACACCGACCTGTGGAGCGTCCCCGTCCACCGCCCCGGGGCGGTGTTCTCCACCGTGCGCCCCGCCGGGAGCGAGCACCCCCGCCTGGTCGCCCTGGACGGCACCGCGCCCCCGCGCACCGTCTACGACCCCGCTGCCGAGGACCCCACCGGCCGCACCACCCTGGACGCCTGGGAGCCCAGCCCCGGCGGCGACCTGGTCGCCGTACAGACCTCGCGCGGCGGGGTGGAGCGCGGGTCCCTGCGGGTCCTGCGCACCGCCACCGGCGCCCCGTGCGGACCGGACGTAGCGGGGGTGCGCTACTCCCACGTGGCCTGGGCCCCCGGCGGCACCCCCTCGTTCTTCTATGTGCGCCGCGACGGCGAACGGGGGGTGCGCGGCGTGTGGCTGCGCCGGGTCGGGGACGGCGCGGAGACGCTCGTCCACGCCTGTACGGCACCCGGCACCGTGCCCGGGGTCCGCGTCCTGGGCGACCGATGGCTGCTGGTCACCGAGGGCCACGGCACCGGCCACCGCACCGACCTGTGGCTCGCCGACCTGTCCGACGGCGACGCGGCAAGGCCCGCGCTCAGACCCGTCCAGGTGGGCGCGGAGGGCGAGACCGAGGCCCGGCTGGGCCCGGACGGCCTCCTGTACCTGCGCACCACTCTGGGCGCGCCCTGGCGCCGTATCTGCGCGGTCTCCCCCGAGGAACCCGGCGTGGAGCACTGGCGCGAGGTGGTGCCGCAGGAGAGCGGCGCCACCCTGGACGCGTTCGCGGTCTTCCCACCCGCCCCGCTGGACGCAGCCCCCGGGGCGGGCCCGCACGCCCCGGCTCTGTTCGTGTCGCGTACACGGCTGGGGATCAGCGAGGCCTCCGTCCACGACGCCCGCACCGGCGAACTCCTGTACCCGGTGGGCCTGCCCGGCGAGGGCATGGTCTCCACCCCCGAGACCGCCCCCGACGGATCGGTGTACCTGGCGTACGCGGACGTGGCCACCCAGCAGCGGGTCCTGCGCCTGCCCCCGGGCGCGCCGCGGCCCCGCCACTGGCCGCCGGACGCCGCGGAGGCCCCGCCCTCCCCCGCCGTGGAGCGCACCGTGCTGTGGTGCCGCTCCGAGGACGGTACGGGGGTCCCGGTCACCGTGTTCGAGGCGGTGGGCGCGGGTGGGCGCCCGGTCTCCGGACCGGGTCCGACCATCCTGCACGCCTACGGGGGCTTCGGCCGCCCGCGCCAGTTCGGGTTCAGCGCGACGGTGCTGGCCTGGCTGCTCTCCGGAGGGCGGTACGCCGTCGCCCACGTGCGCGGGGGCGGCGACGCCGGCCGCGCGTGGCACCTGGCCGGATCCGGCCGCGCCAAGCCGCGCGCCGTCGAGGACCTCGTGGCCTCCGCCGACGCCCTGGTCACGGCACGGCTGTGCACCCGTCCCCAGCTGTGCCTGTCCGGAGGGTCGGCCGGCGGCCTGCTCGTCCTGGCCGCGGCTACCGCCCGCCCTGACCTGTGCGGGGCCGTGATCGCCTCGGCGCCGCTCGCGGACATGGCCCGGTTCGAGCGGATGGGGCTGGGCCGGATGTGGACGCGGGAGTTCGGTACCGCGGCCAACCCCGACGACTTCGCCGCCCTGATGTCCTACTCCCCCTACCACCGGGCGGTGGACGGCGCCGCCCTGCACACGTCCGGGCTGCGCTTCCCGAGCGTCCTGCTCACCGGCTTCCACGGCGACACCCGCACCGACGCCGCCCACCCGCGCAAGATGTGCGCGGCGCTCCTGGCAGCGGCGTCGGACAGGGGGCGCCCACCGGTCCTGCTCCGGTACGAACGCGACGTCGGGCACGGCCCGCGCGCGGTCAGCCGAGCGGTGGGACTGGCCGCGGACGCGCACGCGTTCGCGGCCCACCGAACGGGGCTGCTCCCGCGCTGACGCGCTTGGGCGGTCCTGACCAGAGGAAACGGTACGAGAAGCACACAGAAAGCGAGGTGCGGTGCACATGGACCCCATCGAGGTCGAGGTAGAGGACCTGGCCGACGTGACGTCGCGCGACATCACCGCGGGCGGCGACAGCGACCTGGACACCCTGCGGGCCTGGTCCCATCCGAGGATGCCCGCGATGTCCCCGCCGGTGGCGGGCAC
>NZ_JBHXQY010000158.1:0-8883 GCF_042716955.1 Nocardiopsis sp. NPDC058631
GCTGCGCCCCCTCGCCCCCCCCGGCGGGGGGGTATCCCCGCCCCCCGGGGGCGCCCGCCGCTCCCTCCCGGGGGTTCGGGGTTGGTCGGGGCGGGCGGTGCCACAGGGCCCCCGCCCCTCAGCGGCGGGGCGCGGCCAGGAGGTCGACGATCCCCACGCCGTCCTCGTCCCCGTGGCCGTCGGCCAGCCGCCGCGCCATGAGGTTCGCGTACGGGGCGAGGAGCTCGGTGCTCACGCCCTGCTCCTCCGCGGTGCGCAGCAGGGTCGTGTTGCCCTCGACCTGCATGGCGAGGTTGGAGGCCACGCCCGTGGTGTAGTCGCCGCTCTCCAGCTGGCGGGCCGTGAGGGGGACGCTCGCGGAGGCCATCGCGACGAGCCAGCCGGAGAGGAGACCGGCGAACTCCCCCAGGGGCACGTCCTCGTTCCGCACGAGTGCGAAGGCGTGCGCGACGCCGGCGAACATGCCGTTCATCGCGCTGAGCAGGGCCACGTCCTGGAGGGAGGCCAGGCCGGCGTCCTCCCCGGCGTACTGGGTACCGGCGGGCACCGCCAGGGCCTGCCGGTGCTCCTCGAACACCTCGGCCGGACCGCTGTAGAACACGTAGCCGCCGGCCTCGGGGACGCCCACCATCGGCGGGATCGCCATGATCCCCCCGCTCAGGAAACGGGCTCCGCGCCCGACTGCCCACTCCGCGCGGGCCCGGGCCTGGGCGGGGGTCCCCGTCGTGACGTCCACGAGGTCCCTGCCGGTGAGGTCGGCGCCCTCCAGGGCCTCGCCCACGGAGGCGTCGTCCAGCAGGCAGGTCACCACGAGGCGGGCGGAGGCGACGGCCTCGGCGGCGGTCGCGGCGACGTCGGCACCCTCCGCGGCGAGCGGCTCGGCGCGGGAGGGGGTGCGGTTCCACACGGTCAGCGGGTACCCGGCGGCGAGCCAGGTCCGGGCGAAGGCGGTGCCCATGGCTCCCAGCCCGAGCAGGGCGATACGGGGCTTGGCGGTCAGGTCGGTTTCCGGTGGGTTCCTCGTCATGTCGACTAGGCTCGTCCAAGGCCGGGAGGCCCACAAGTACGCACTGTGAAGTGGGTGCTCACCACGGGGTAAGCGTGCAGGTGGAAGGGGTTCGGAGATGGTCACCAGGCGTGGGGCGAGCCACTACCACTGCGGCATCGACGCGGCGATGGACGTGATCGGCGGCAAGTGGAAGGTGCTCATCCTCTGGGCCCTGGACGAGCGGCCCCACCGCTTCGGCGAGCTGCGCCGCACGCTCGACGGCGTCACCGAGAAGGTCCTCGCCTCCCACCTGCGGGAGCTGGAGGTCGACGGCATCGTGCACCGCGAGGACTTCGGCGAGGTACCGCCCCGGGTCGAGTACTCGCTGACCCCCCTCGGCCGCTCCCTGAACGACGCGCTCGCCCCGCTGGGCGACTGGGGCCGCGCCCACGTCGGCGGGTCCCCCTCGCACGACACGGACGCCCTGGTGCGGGGCGCGGGCCCCGGCCGGCCGGTCGGCGGCTGAGGCGGCCCCCGTGAGGGGGTGGGGCCCGCCCCGGAGCAGGGGCGGCTCAGGCCTCCGCCTCGTCGGGGTCCCCCTCACGGCTCGTGAGCAGGCGGCGCAGCGACGCCACCCGTGCCGCGTCGAGTTCGCCGCGCTCCAGCGCCGCCCCGACGGCGCAGTCCGCGGTGTCGGGCTGGTGGGAGCAGCCCGGCGGGCAGTCCTGGGCCACCTCGGCCAGGTCGGCGAAGCCCGCGGCGATGTCCTCCGGGGAGATGTGTGCCAGGCCGAAGCTGCGCACGCCGGGGGTGTCGATGAGCCAGCCGCCCTCGAACGGCAGCGCCGCGGCCGACGTGGACGTGTGGCGGCCCCGCCCCGTCACCGCGTTGACGTGGCCGACGGCCCGGTCGGTCCCCGGCACGAGCCGGTTGACCAGGGTGGACTTGCCCACGCCGGACGAGCCCACCAGAACCGTGGTCCGGCCCGCGAGGCGGTCCCTCAGCCCGGTGAGGCCACCCTCGGGACTGAGGACCTCGAAGGGCACCCCCAGCGGCTCGTACACGCGCACGAGCTCCTCCGGGCCGGCGAGGTCCGCCTTGGTCAGGCAGAGCAGGGGTGCCAGCCCCGCGTCGAACGCGGCCACCAGGCAGCGGTCCACGAAACGCGGCTGCGGGGCCGGGTCCGCCAGGGCGCAGACGATGGCCAGCTGGTCCGCGTTGGCCACGATCACCCGCTCCACCGGGTCGGTGTCGTCGGCGGTGCGGCGCAGCACCGACGCGCGCTCGCGGACCCGGACGACCCGGGCGAGGGTGTCCGCCTGTCCCGACAGGTCGCCGACCACGTCCACGCGGTCACCGACGACGATGGAGCCCCGGCCCAGTTCGCGGGCCTTCATCGCCACCACCGGGACGCCGTCGACCAGGCACCGGTACCGGCCCCGGTCCACGGCGGTGACCATCCCCTCCACGGCGCTCTCGTGCTTGGGCCGGTTGCGGGTACGGGGCCGGGAGCCACCCCGGGCGCGCACACGGATGTCGTCCTCGTCCAGGTGGCGCCCCCCACCCTGCGTGCGGCTCATGCCAGGGCCTCCGCCCACAGGCCCGGGAAGTCGGGCAGTGTCTTGCGTGTGGTGGCGATGTTCTCCACCTCCACCCCGGGCACCGCGAGCCCGATGACCGCGCCGGACGTGGCCATCCGGTGGTCGTCGTAGGAGTGGAACAGCCCGCCGTGCAGGGGGCGCGGGCGGATGACCAGGCCGTCGGGCAGCTCCTCGACGTCACCGCCCAGCCGGTTGACCTCGGCGGCCAGGGCAGCGATCCGGTCTGTCTCGTGGCGGCGCAGGTGGGCGATGCCGGTCAGCCGGGACGGTGTGGAGGCCAGGGCCGCGACCGCCGCGATGGTGGGGGTGAGCTCGCCGACGTCGCGCAGGTCGACCTCGATGCCGCGGATCTCCCCGGTGCCGCGCAGGGTCAGGCCCGCCTCCGACCAGGACACCTCTGCGCCCATCCGGGTGAACAGCGAACGGAGCGCGTCACCCGGCTGGGTCGTGTGCTCCGGCCACCCCTCGACCGTCACCTCGCCCCCGCTGACCAGGGCGGCCGCAAGGAACGGCGCGGCGTTGGACAGGTCGGGCTCCACGGTGATGTCGCAGACCTTGACCGGCCCCGGCTCGACCCTCCAGGAGTTGTCGCCCGTGGACACGGACACCCCGGCGGCACGCAGCATCTCCACCGTCATGTCCAGGTGGGGCTGGGAGGGCACGGGGGGCCCGGAGTGGCGCACGTGCACGCCCTCGGTGAAGCGCGCGCCGCTCAACAGCAGGGCCGACACGAACTGGGAGGACCCGGACGCGTCCAGAGTCACCTCGCCGCCGCGCACCGCGCCGGTGCCGCGGATGGTCATGGGCAGTGCACCCCGGCCGCCGTCGTCGATGTCGGCGCCCAGGACGCGCAGGGCCGCCAGGAGCTCGCCCACGGGCCGCTCACGGGCGCGCGGGTCTCCGTCGAAGTGCACGTCGCCCGCGGCCAGCGCCGCCAGCGGGGGGACGAACCTCATCACCGTGCCCGCGTTGCCGACGTCGACCGAGGCGGGGCCGCGCAGTGCTCCGGGCGTGACGGCCAGGTCCGCGCCGACCCGGGAGACCCCCGCACCCAGCGCCCGTAGGGCGCCCGCCATCAGCTCGCTGTCGCGGCTCACCAGTGGGCGGCGCACCACCGACGGCGTCTCGGACAGCGCCGCCAGGATCAGGGCGCGGTTGGTCACCGACTTGGATCCGGGCAGTGACAGCCGGGCACGCACCGGCTGCTCGGCGACGGGCGCGGGCCAGTGGGGGCCGTGGGCGCCCGTGCCGGGCGGGGCGCCGGTGGCGGCCTGGGAGTTCGGGTCGGGCTGGGTGGTCTGCGAGGACGCGGAGTCGGGCATGCCCCAAGGTTATCGGGACCGGAAAAGAGTGGAGGGTTACACCCGCGAGGCTGTGGACAACCCGGGACAGACGTATCCTTGGTAACGCCATGGTGTATCTGGATCACGCTGCCACGACCGAGGTCCGTCCCGAGGTGGTCGCCGACATCGCGGCCGAGCTCGGCGCCCTCGGCAACCCCTCGTCCCTGCACGGCCACGGACGTGCCGCCCGCCGCACCGTCGAGGAGGCACGGGAACAGCTCGCCCGAGCGCTCGGCTCCACCCCCCACGAGGTGGTCTTCACCGGGGGCGGGACCGAGTCCGACAACATCGCCCTCAAGGGTCTGTACTGGGCGCGCAACGCCGAGGACCCCACGCGGAGGCGCATCCTCACCAGCGCGGTCGAACACCACGCCGCCCTCGACCCGGCCCACTGGATGGCCGAGCACCAGGGCGCCGTCCACGAGGTCCTGCCGGTGGACGCCCTGGGCAGGGTCAGCCCCTCCACCCTGCGCGACGCCGTCGAGCGGGACCCCGGATCGGTCGCTCTGGTCTCCGTCATGTGGGCCAACAACGAGGTCGGCACCGTCCAACCCGTCGAGGAGCTCGCCGCGGTCGCCGCCGAGCACGGCATCCCCTTCCACACCGACGCCGTGCAGGCCGTCGGGGTGGAGCCCGTCGACTTCGCCGTCGGCGGAGTCACCGCGCTCACCGTCAGCGGCCACAAACTCGGCGGCCCCGTGGGCGCCGGAGCACTGCTGATCGCCCGCGGGAGCACCCCGACCGCGGTCCTCCACGGCGGCGGCCAGGAACGCGACATCCGCTCCGGCACGCTCTCCGCGCCCCTGCTGCGCGGCCTCGCCACAGCCGTCGACCACGCGGTCGCCGAACGCGAGGAACACGCCAAACACCTCGCGTGCCTGCGCGACGAGCTGGAGGAGCGGGTCCGCGCCGTGGTCCCCGACGTGGTCGTCAACGGAGACCGGGAGCGCAGGCTGCCCGGGATCTCCCACCTGTCGTTCCCCGGCTGCGAGGGCGACGCCCTGCTCATGCTCCTGGACGCCCGGGGTATCTCCTGCTCCACCGGCTCGGCCTGCTCGGCGGGCGTCGCCCAGCCGAGCCACGTGCTCCTGGCCATGGGAGCGGACCCCGACACCGCACTGAGCAGTCTGCGCCTGTCCCTGGGACGCACCTCCACGCGCGAGGACGTCACGGCGCTGGTCGAGGCGATCGGCCCCGCCGTCGAACGGGCACGGGCCGCCCGCTCCAAGCGCCGCCGCTGAGGCGCGGTGGGGGCGGGCCGGCGCACCCGCCCGCCCCCAGGGGCTACCCGGCGCGGTTGACGGTGACGGACTCCAGGACCACGTCCTGGGTGGGGCGGTCGTTGGCGTCGGTCTCGGTGGCGGAGATGGAGTTCACGATCTCCATGGACTCCTCGTCCGCGACCTGGCCGAAGATGGTGTGCTGGCCGTTCAGGTGGGTGGCCGACGCGACGGTGACGAAGAACTGCGAGCCGTTCGTGCTCGTGCCCCCGCCGCGGTTCGCCATGGCGAGGACGCCCGGCTCGGTGAACTCCCGCCCGGAGTCGACCTCGTCCTCGAAGGTGTAGCCGGGGCCGCCCTGCCCGGTGCCCTGCGGGTCGCCGCCCTGGAGCATGAAGTCGGCGATGACGCGGTGGAACACGGTGCCGTCGTAGAACTCGGCCTCACCCGTCACCGGGTTGGGCACGCCCTCGCCCTCGGCCAGGCCGACGAAGTTGGACACCGTGACGGGGGCGTCCTCGGGGAACAGCTCCAGTTCGATGTCGCCCTCACTGGTGTGCAGTGTGGCGCCCTCGACGTCGGTGACGTCCACCTCGGCGGGGCTGCCGGTCTGCTCCTGCTCGGGCGCCCCGGTCTCCCCGTTGCCCGGTTCTCCCTGGTCTGCTGGGGCGCCGTCGTCGCCGCAGGCGGTGGTGGCGAGCAGCGCGGTGCAGGCGAGCAGGGCTGTCGCCGACAGGGTGAAAGGCTTCATCGGTTCACTTCCGGGGTGAGTTTCGCGGCTGGGCGGCACACAGCGTACTGGGCACCCGCTGGCACCCCTGTCTTGGGGTATCGCACAGTCCGTCATGCTTTGACCACGATACGGATCGGGGGGCGGCGTCAGGTGGACCGGGGGTCCTCCTCGCCACCGGCGTCCTCCTGCCCCTCCGACCGCCCGGCCTCCCCCTGGGCCTCGCGGGCGCGGCGGCGCTGGTCCTCGGCCCGTTCGCGGCAGCGGCGGAGGAACTCCTCGTCCTCCTCCGGGGACGCGGCGCGCGCCCGGTGGGGGTGGTCGTACTCGGGGAAGGGCGGGGGCGGGCCGGTGGGTGCGTCCGACGGGTCCCGGCGGGGCCGGCCGAGGGCGAACCACAGTATTGCCCCGATCTTGGGCAACAGCAGAACGACGACGGTCCAGGCGGGTTTGGGCAGGAGCCGCACCCGGGCGGCGTCGGAACCGACAACGTCGAACAGGGCGTAGATCCAGACGCCGAGGGACACGACGAAGAGCAGGAGGGCGAGAGAGGCCAACGGGGGGTTTCCAATCGGGGGATCACACGAACGGCGGGCGGCATTGTCAGCCCTTGTAATGACTTATCACGGATCGCCGCACCCGCCCGATCGCTTGACCAGCGCCCCCGACGCGAGAGAGGGTCGGGGAACGAGGCCGGGGCGTCGACCCGAGGGTATGCGACGGCCGCCCCGCCAGGCGACGGGAGGTGACATGGGTATGAACAGCGCGCTGCCCTCTGCGATGTGGCTTCCCTTCGGCGCGCGGATACTGCGCGCCCGCTCCGACCGGGGGTTCTCGCGCGCCGAGCTCGCCGCCACGGTGGGCGTGACCGACGACAAGCTCCGGGACGTGGAGGACGCCCACTGCCGCCCGGCCCGTTCACTGGTGGAACGGGTGGACAACGTCCTCGGAACCGAGCACCAGCTGGTCGATGCGTGGGCGATCACCCTCCAGGCGGAGGCCTTCCCCAACGAGTTCGGGGACCAGCGCGAACTGGGCGTCCACGCCACCGACCTGTGGGAGCACCAGCCCATGGCGGTTCCGGTCTTCCTGCGCACACGCGAGTACTCCCGCGCCGTCCTCGGGCCCAGCCATCCGGACCTGACCCCGGACGAGGTCGAGCTGATGGTGGAGGAGGAGATGGCCAACCGGGCCGCGATGACGGGCCCGGAGGGCCCGGTGCTGCGGGTGGTCCTCAACGAGTCGGCCCTGCGGCGCCCCCAGGGGGGCGCGGCGGTCCTCAACGCCCAGCGGGACTTCCTCGCCGACCTGATCGAGGCGGGCATCGTCACCATGGGCGTGATCCCCGAGCAGACCCCGCACCACCCCGGCCTGGGCGGCGCGTTCCGGATGATGGAGTTCACCGACCGGCCGACCATGGTCTACGCCTTCGCCGCCGAGGCGGGCGACCTGACGGCGGAGTCCGAGCAGGTGGGGCGCTGCGCGATGGTCCGCGAGGCCATCGAGGGAGCCACCGTCGAGCTCATGCCCCGGTCGGAGCTGCTGACGGCGCGCTGGCCCGAGGGCTGACCGGGCCGGCTCCCGCCCTTGGGCGGACGCCCCGCCATGGGCTAGGTTGCCCGCCATGGATATCGCGATCACATCCGGATACGTCGTCCCCGTCGACGGCGAGCCCATCGACGGCGGCACCGTCGTCATCTCCGACGGCAGGATCACCGCGGTCGGCGCGGACGCGGACACCGCGGTCCCGAAGGGCGCCACCGTCGTCGACGCCTCGGGGAAGTGGGTACTCCCCGGGTTCGTGGAGGCCCACGGCCACATCGGCATCGACGAGGAGGGTGTCGGCTGGGCCGGGGACGACACCAACGAGATGACCGACCCCAACGGCGCCCGCATGCGTGCGCTGGACGCCATCAACCCCGCCGACCAGGGCTTCGTCGACGCACTGTCCGGCGGCGTCACCTGCTCCGTCGTCAAGCCGGGCTCCGGGAACCCCATCGGCGGCCAGACCGTGGCCATCAAGTGCTGGGGCCGCAGCATGGAGGACCGTCTGATCAGGCACCCGGCGAGCGTCAAGAGCGCCCTGGGGGAGAACCCGAAGCGGGTGTACGGCAAGAAGGACCAGATCCCCTCCACCCGCCAGGGGGTGGCCGCGGTCATCCGGGACGCCTTCACCAAGGCCCAGGACTACAAGGCCAAACGCGACCACGCCGCGCGGGAGGGCACCCCGTTCGACCGGGACAACACCCTGGAGGTGCTGACCCGGGTCCTGGACGGCGAGATCCCGTGGTGCCAGCACACGCACCGCGCCGACGACATCCACACGGCGATGCGCCTCTCGGACGAGTTCGGCTACCGCCTGATCATCAACCACTGCACGGAGGGCCACCTGCTCGCCGACGAGATCGCCGCGCGCGGTATCCCCGTCATCACCGGCCCCCTGATGACCAGCCGCTCCAAGGTCGAGGTCAAGAACAAGACCCTGGCCAACCCCGGGATCCTGGACCGGGCGGGCGTGAAGGTCGCCCTGACCACCGACCACCCCGTCGTCCCCATCGAGTTCCTCGTCCACCAGGCCACCCTCTGCGTGAAGGAGGGCATGGCCCCCGAGTCGGCGATCCGCGCGCTCACGGTCAACCCGGCCGAGATCATGGGCATCTCCGACCGGGTGGGTTCGCTCACACCGGGGCTGGACGGCGACGTGGTGGTCTGGTCCGGCGACCCCCTGGACGTGATGAGCCGTGCCCTGCGGGTCTTCGTGGAGGGCCGCGAGGTCTACACGTACGACGAGGAGAAGCGCTCGGGCTCGGCCCTGGACGCCTTCTACCGCGAGGCCTAGGCCGTGTTCCGCGGATCATTCCGGGCTCGCAACCGCCAGGCTGCCTCTCGCCGCGCCGACTGCGCTCGGACAGCCACACCCGGGCTGACCTGCGCTACTCGTCCTGCGAGAGATGGCCTGGCAGCCGCTCGCGTCGATCGGCGCAAGCGCCGAGACAACCGA
>NZ_JBHXQY010000159.1:0-8639 GCF_042716955.1 Nocardiopsis sp. NPDC058631
GAGCGGTCCGGGCTCGGCGCGGGCGGTCGTCACCAGTTGCTACAGGCGTCGGCGCGGGGCGGGGATGCGCAGGGGGCGGGGCGGGGCGGGGCCCGAGGGTCAGGCCTGCGGTGCGGGGATCGGCGCGTGGCGCCGGATGGCGTGGTAGAGGTCGTTGAGCTCCGGGCGGGGCGGCATGTTCAGCTCTCCCAGCATCCGCGAGGACAGCCGCTGGTACACGCGTATCGCCTCCGCCGTGCGCCCGGCCTGGTACAGGGCCAGGATCAGCAGCCTGGCCAGGTTCTCCTCCAGGGGGTGGCTGCGCAGGGTGCTGCGCAAGATCCCCACCACGTCGTTGTGGCGGCCGACCTGGATGCTCAGCGCGGCGTACTCCTCCAGTACCACCAGGCGGACGGTCTCCATGAATTCGCGTTCGTCGTCGAAGGCGATGCCGGGCAGTTCGCCGAGGAGGGGGCCCCGCCACAGGCCGAGCGCCTCCCCGAACATCTGCGCCGCGCGCTCCGGCTCCCCGTGCTCACGGAGGTCGCGCGCGGCTTCGACATGGATGTGGAACAGGGTCAGGTCCAGCTGGTCGAGCCTGGCGACGAGCCGGTAGCCCTTGGACCCGCTCTCGATGCGGACCTGCCGGTGGGCCGGCAGGTCGGACAGGGCCCGGCGCAGGCCGGAGACGTACTTGTGCACCAGGTTGTTGGCGTAGGCCGGGTAGGCCGACCCCCAGACCATGCCGATGATGCGCTGCGTGGTCAGTGACTGGTTGGCGTTGATGGCCAGGGCGGCGAGTACCGCACGCTGCCGGGGGGCTCCCAGGGGGAGGAAGACGGTTCCGTCGGTGACCGCCAGCTCGCCCAGGACTGCCACTGTCGTGGTCTCAGGCTGTGTTCTGTGCATTCAGGAGCCTTTCCAGCTGACTCTTCCTCGCGTTGACGTGCTCCTGCTTCTTCCGGTTCTCCGGTCCCTTTTCCTTGTTGCGGTGCCGGAAGACGTTCAGGGACCTGCGGGATCGCACAGCGCTCCCAGCTGTCTTCGTGCCGCCGGGGGCGCGGCGACTTGATCATAAACACGCAGGCCATGCCTGTAAGTAATGGATAAGTTCCGCTCCGACGCCGACCCCGGTGGTCTTGCAGCCCGTGGGGTTGCGGACAAGGCCGAGGCCATCCCTTGTGTTGATAGTCACAATCTAATGATGATCATGCTGCTTGATCAATTGCGCGTGCATCTTCGCAGGTGAACGTGGCGTGCACAGAAAAATGCGAACTTTTTTCGCGATTCGCCTTCAGGTCTTGTTCAGGGCTCCTTCAGGGCGCGTCCCGATACTCGGACCTTGTACGGAGGCGGTCCGTGGCCCGCCCGCCCCGACTCGGGAACCACCCTTCTTTGCCGTTCCGAACCTCGTCCCCCGACTCGGAGAGACCTCCCGCCTGGGGAACGTGAACGAAAGGGAAGCACATGAACCACACATCGACCAGCGTGCAGCCGGCCGCCGTCGTGACCGGGACCACCGACCGCGACACCCTCGCCGGACTCGAACCGGAGATCACCGGCGTCCGCGAACTCGACTACGACTCGACGGTGCCCAGGGGGCTCGTCCACCGCAACGCCGTCTCCGAGGTGTTCGTCACCGACTCCCAGCAGACGGGGGAGAGCACCTTCGACGTGGCCGCCCAGCTGCCCCGCGGCCACGTCATGCTGGAGACGCCCGCCTACGACCTGCCCCTGATCCTGGAGGCGTGCCGCCAGACCGGTGTGCTGATCTCCCACCGACACCTGAACGTCCCCATGGACCGGGCGTTCATCATGCAGCGCATGTCCCTGGACATCACCGACCTCGACGGGCTGCGCCAGGGCTCCGAGCCCGCCCGCGTGATGGTCCGCACCACCGCCGACCTCTACCGCAACCAGGCCGGCAAGCTGCGCGGATACGACTTCCGGGGTGACGTCCTGCTGAACGGCACCGAGGTCGCCAAGGCCACCGGTGCGCTCATCTTCGTCAGCAAGCTCACCTACCAGGCACTGCGCAGCAAGGGCAGGGACGCCCTGGACTGGAGCACCGGCCCCGCGCCCCGGGCGGTTCCCGCACGGCCCTCGGTCGTGGGAAGGCGTGACCCGCGCAACGTCGTCATCACCGAGCCGGTGCAGCGCGGAGAGGACGGCTGGAAGGCCACGGTGGTCCCCGACCACAGCCACCCGCACCTGTTCGACCACCCGCTGGACCACCTGCCGGGCAACCTGCTCATCGAGGCCGCCCGCCAGCTGGTGGTGGCCGCCGTGGCCCGCTCCAGCGGCCTGGACCCCGCCACCCTCGCACCCGTCTCGGTGGAGGCCTCGTTCTCCTCGTTCTCCGAGAACGACCTCGCCTCCGTCGTCGAGGCCGACCTGACCCCGTTCCGCAGGGACGAGCGGTTCGGCCCGGTCATGGGCGCGGACGTCCGTGTCATCCAGCAGGGCGTCGCGGGCAGTACCTTCCGGATCGAGGTGGCCCAGTGGTCCTGAAGCGCATCGAGGCCGTCGTGTGCGACTACGGCGGCGTGCTCACCAACCCGCTCATCGAGACCCTGGAGCACTTCGCCGGGACGGCCGGGCTGACCCCCGACGCCATCCTCACCGCGATGGGGGCCGCCGCCGAACGCAACGGAGCCGACCCCATGGCGCTGCTGGAGGTCGGGGCGATCACGGAGGCCGACCTCGTCTCCCAGATCACCGCGGAGCTTCCCGAGGGTGGATGGGCGCTGCCCGAGGGGCGGACCTTCGGCGAGGCCTGGTTCGCCGGACGCACCGGCAACCACGAGTTCGCGGAGTTCCTGGGCGGACTGCGCACGGACGGCTACCGCATCGCCCTCCTCACCAACAACGTCATCGAGTGGGAGGAGCTGTGGCGGGCCACCGTCCCCGCCGACGAGCTCTTCGAGGTCGTGGTGAACAGCGCGCACGAGGGCGTGCGCAAACCCGACACCGAGATCTACGACCGCCTCCTGGCGAGGCTCGGCCTGACGCCGGACCGCTGCCTGTTCGTGGACGACCTGGAGGCGAACCTGGAGCCCGCCGCGAAGCTGGGCATGGCCACGGTCCTCTTCCGGGACAACGCCCAGGCGATCGCCGACGTGACCGCACTGCTCGATGGAACGGTCGAGCCGGCGCGTACCTCCGAGGGGGCCCTGTGAGCCTCCCCGGTCCCCACCCGCCGGTCCTGGTGGTCGGCGCCGGGCCCACCGGGCTCGCCGCCGCGTGCACCCTGCTCCAGAACGGTGTGCCCTGCCGCGTGGTCGAACGCCGCGCGGGGGTCGCCGAGGAGCCCAAGGCGCTCATCCTGTGGAGCGGGGCCCTGGAGGTCCTGCGCAGGCTCGGTGTCCACGAGAGGGTGCTCGGCCAATCCCTCCCGTTGGCGTCGGCGTCCTACTTCTCCAACGGCCGCCGGATCGGCGGGGTGCGCTTCGGCGGCCTGGAGGGGACCGCGTTCCCCGGGCCGGTCTGCCTGCCCCAGCCCGGTACCGAACAGGCGCTCCACGACCGCCTCCTCGAACTCGGCGGGTCCGTCGAGTGGTCCACCCGGGTCCACTCGGTGGCCCCGGCGGGGGAGGGGATGCGGGTCGTGCTCGGGCCCGCCGGGGACCCGGACACCCGTGAGGAGTCCACCGTCCCCTGGGTGGTGGCCGCGGACGGCAGCCGCAGCGCGGTCCGCGAGTCACTGGGTGTGGCCTTCGAGGGCGACACCTACGACCGCGTGTTCCTGCTCAGCGACGGGGTCGTGAGCGGTCCCGTGCCGGAGCGGGAGGCCCAGTACCACCTCACCCCCGACGGGGTGCTGGTGATCGTGCCGCTGCCCGGCGGCGGCCACCGGGTGTTCTTCGACACGGCCCCGGACGGGGAGACCGAGCCGCCCGGCGACGAGCTGCTCGCCCGGCTGCTCGCCGAGCGGGGTCCCGGCGGGCTGCGCATCGAGAGCGTGTGGTGGCGCAGCCGCTTCCGGGTCCACGCCCGGGTGGCGCGCGAGTTCCGGCGCGGGCGCGTGCTCATCGCCGGGGACGCGGCCCACCTGCACAGTCCGGCGGGTGGCCAGGGGCTCAACACCGGTATCCAGGACGGCTTCGACCTGGGTTGGAAACTGGCCGCCGTGCTCAGGGGGGCTCCGGAGGCGCTGCTGGACAGCTACCCGCTCGAACGCCGTCCCACCGCCCAGGCGGTGGTGCGCAGCGCGGACCAGCAGACCCGTACGTGGATGGTGCGGGCACCCCTGGCCCGCCTGGTGCGGGACACGCTCATGCGCGTGCTCTCGGCGTCGGGACTGTTGGAGAAGCGCCTGGTGCCGCAACTGGCCCAGATCTCCCCGGATCTGCGGGAGAGCCCCGCCGTCACCGCGCCCCCGCCCGGCTGGCGTGGGCGCGACGCGGTGGGGGGCGCGCTGCCCGGTCGGCGGATCGGCGACGCACCCCTCGTCCCCGTGGCCGGGACCGCAGCCGACAGTTTGCACGCCTACCTGGCCTCCGGGCGGCAGGCGCTGCTGGTCGGAGGTTCCTCCCGCAGGGCCGCCGACGCGGCGGCGGAGCTACGGGACGCGGTCCCGGCGGACGTGGACGTGCTGCTGCTGACCGGGCGCGACGGAGGGGTGCCGGACGCACCGGGCCACGACGTGGCCCGGCTACTGGGGCCGTCGAAGGGGGCCGCGGGCGAGTGGGTGGTGCACGTGCGCCCCGACGCGGTGGTCGCCTCGGTCGCCGTCCTGGACGCCGGCTGGCGCGCGCGGGACTTCCTCGACGCCGCTCCACTGCCCGGGGCCGAGCGCTCCCTCAAGTAAACGATATGTGAACCCTATTGTTTAGGTAGAGGATCGTCGCATGTTTATACGATACTGTGGCGGCGACGGTACACGCCGTGGCGGTCGGGGCATTCCGACCGCCACCGGCGGTCCCGCGCGCACAAGACGAACGGGGGTGACACGATGCTCGACGCGTTGACCGGGCTGACCACGCGCAGACCCTGGTGGGTGCTGGTCGCCGCCCTGCTGGCCGTGGTCGGGGCCGTGGTCCTCGGCTCCGGTGTCGCGGACCGCCTCCGTGCGGGCCAGGGCACCGAGGACCCCTCCTCCGAGTCGGCCCTGGCGGGCGACGTCCTGGAGGAGCACTTCCCCGACAGCAGGCCCAACCTGATCCTCCTGGTCGAGGCCGAGGACGGGGTGGACGACCGCGAGGTCGCGGGCCGCGCCCTGGGTCTGGCCGAAGGACTGGCCTACGAGGACTCCGTCGCCGGGGTCACCTCCTACTGGCAGACCGGCTCCGAGGAGCTCAAGTCCGACGACGGCTCCCGCGCACTGATCGCCGCCCACGTCAGCGGCACGGAGGACGTGGCGGGTCCCGCCGTCGCCGGGATCGCCGAGGACTACGGCGGGGAGCACGGCCCCCTCACCGTCAGCGTCGGCGGCCAGACCGCCGTCCTGAACGACATCGAGTCGACCATCGCCGACGACCTGCTGCGCTCGGAGATGATCGCCCTCCCCCTGACCCTGCTCATCCTGGTGTGGGTCTACGGCAGCGTCGTCTCCGCGGTCCTTCCCCTGCTGGTCGGCGTGGTCGCCATCATCGGGACCAACGCCGTCCTGTACGTGATCGCGGGGTTCACCGACGTGTCGGTCTTCGCGCAGAGCCTCACCATCGCCCTCGGACTGGGCCTGTCGATCGACTACGCCCTGCTCATGGTGCGCCGTTTCCGCGCGGAGCTGGCCGCCGGGGCCGACCCGCGCACCGCCACCGCCATCACCGTCCGCACGGCCGGGCGCACGGTGGTCTTCTCCGCGCTGGCCATCTCCGCCGCCCTGGCCGCGATGCTGCTCTTCCCCCTCTACTTCCTGCGCTCCTTCGCCTACGCGGGCGTGACGGTGGTGGCGCTGGCAGCCCTCGCCTCACTGGTGGTGCTCCCGGCCCTGCTCACCCTCCTCGGCCCCAGGGTCAACTCCCTGGACCCGCGCCGACTGCTCCGCCGCCGTGACGGCGCGGCCGAGCCACTCTCCCCCGAGGACGCCGCCGACCGGCGCTGGCAGCGGCTCACCCGCCTGGTCATGCGGCGCGCGCCCCTCTTCGCCGTGGTGGCCCTCATCGTCCTGGTCGTCGCCGGTCTGCCGTTCCTGCGAGTGGAGTTCGGCATGGCCGACGACCGCCAGCTGCCCTCCGGAACCGAGTCGCGCCAGGTCATGGACGTCATCCGCGACGACTTCGGATCGACCGCGACCGGGGCGGTCGACGTGCTCGTCCACAGCCCCCCGGAGGACACCGACACCGACGCCCTCGACGCCTACGCCTCCACACTGTCGACCCTGGACAACGTCGACGAGGTCCGCTCGCCCCTGGGCGTGTACACCGACGGCGCCAACACGCGCGCCCGCACACCCGTGGACGCGCTGCGCGAGTCCGAGGACCTCGCCTACCTCCAGGTGATACCCGACCCCCGGGTGGAGGACATCTCCCCCCAGAGTCAGGACCTGGTCCGCGACATCCGCGCGGTCGACAGCCCGCTGGAGACGTCCGTCTCCGGGCAGGCCGCGGCCGTCGTGGACGCACAGACCGCCATCGCCGAGCAGATCCCGCTCGCGCTGACGGCCGTCGTCGCGAGCATGCTCGTCCTCGTCTACCTGCTCACCGGGAGCCTGGTCCTGCCGCTGCTGTCGGTGCTCTTCAACGGGCTCAGCCTCACCGCGATGTTCGGAGCGGTGGTCTGGGTCTTCCAGGACGGCAACCTGAGCGGGCCCCTCGGTTTCACCCCCACCGGGTTCATCGACACGGCCCTGCCCGTCCTCATGTTCTGCATCGCCTTCGGGCTGTCCATGGACTACGGCGTCTTCCTGATGTCCCGGATGCGCGAGGAGTACGACCGCGTGGGCGACCACCGCGCGGCCGTCGAACTCGGGCTGCGGCGCACCGGAGGCATCATCACCGCGGCGGCCGTCACCCTGGCCGTCGTCCTGGTCGCCATCGGAGCCTCCAGCGTCACCAACACCATGATGCTCGGCTGGGGCGTGGCCCTGGCGGTGGTCGCCGACGCCACCGTCGTCCGCTGCCTCCTGGTGCCCTCGGTGCTGCGCATGACCGGGCGGGCCACCTGGTGGGCACCCGCACCCCTGCGCCGCTTCCACCGGGCCTTCGACGCCACCCTCGGCGAGGGCGCGGCCGAGCCCGTCCGGCGGGACGGGCCCGCCGCGGCCGACCCCGGGCCCGCGCACCCCCACACCCCCGCGAACGGCCCATCCGCGGCCCCGGACACCGAATCCGTGCTCCCCGGGGCCGCGGGACACGACAGGAAGAACACCGAGGTGGCCCATGCCCGGGACTAGAAGGGCCCTCATCGCGGGGGCGGGCGCCGCGGCCGTTGCCGCCGCCGTGCTCGTCCTCCTGCCCGCGGGGGACACGGAGACCTCGGCGGAGCCGGTGCCCACGGCCGAGGAACGCGCCGAGGCCACCGCCCGGCGGATGGCCGGCGCCGACATCGTCGACGTCCCCGTCTCCTTCACCGTCACCAACGACAACGACTCCCGCCTGCCGTGCAACAGCGACGGCGGGGAGTACACCGTCCGCGGACACCTGACCGCACCGGCGGCCGTGCTCGCGGAGGACGAGCCCGCCGTCACCGTCTACCAGCACGGACAGGCGGCGGGGGAGTGGTTCTGGCGCATGGACGAGGCCGGGCTGCACCACGCCGAGGAGATGGCGCTGCTGGGCCGGGCCTCCCTCACCCTGGACCGGCTCGGCTACGGCGCCAGCGACCGCCCCGACGGGATGGCCCTGTGCCTGGGGAGCCAGGCCGACATGGCCTCGCAGGTCATCGCCCGGGTCCGCGAGGGCGACTACACGGTCCAGGACACCGGGGCCCTGGAGGGCGCGGCCCCCGCCTTCGGCCACGTCACCCTGGCCGGGCACCACAGCGGCGCCCAGATCGCCCAGATCACCGCCTACTCCTTCGACGGTGCGGAGGCGCCCGACGCCCTCGTGCTGATGGCCTGGAGCGGTACCGGTGTCACCGACCGCGCCAACGCCCGCTTCTTCGGGGGCCTGGCCTCCTGCATGCAGGGCGGCGTCCCCGCCGGCGCCGGTGCGGGGCCGCCCGACCCCGACGGGAACGAACCCGCCGGGTACACCTACGTCGACGTCGGTGAGACGTCCTTCACCAGGGCCAACTTCCACGACACCTCCACCACGGCGGCGGCGCTCGCCGCCTCCCTCCAGGACCGCACCCCCTGCGGGGACCTGGGCACCCAGGTGGAGGCGCTGTCCACCGACATGCGCCGGGTGGACCGGATCGACGTTCCCGTCCTCTTCGCGTTCGCCGACGGCGACACACGGGTCGGGGAGGGCGCCTCGCACGCCGCGCTCTTCACGGGGGCGCCCGAGAGCGAGACCGTCACGGTCGCCGGAGCCGGCCACTTCCTCGTCCTCGAACCGGGCGCCGCCGCCCTGCGCGAGGACCTCGCCGTGTGGCTGGGGGAACGGTGAACCGCACGGAACCCCGCAGGACCGACCACCACGCACGCCGAGGAGCACCCATGTCCCGCCCCTTCGGACGTGCCGCACGCCTCGCGGCCGCCGTCACCGCGCTCCTGACCGTCGCGGCCACCACGGCCGCGACCCCCGGGGGCCACGGCCCCCTCCCCGGGGGCGCGG
>NZ_JBHXQY010000160.1:0-8608 GCF_042716955.1 Nocardiopsis sp. NPDC058631
GGTCGCCCAGAGTCTCGTGGAGCTATGGGGATTCGAACCCCAGACCTCCTCCATGCCATGGAGGCGCGCTACCAACTGCGCCATAGCCCCGTGTGCCGTACGGCAACGGTTTGAGTCTATCGGACCTGGGAGGGTGGGACGAACAGGCGGGGTGTCGGGCGCCCCACACGGGTGCGGGGCGCCCGATGTGCTCAGCCGACCCCGCCGTGGAGCGGGTAGGCGGCGCCTGCCGCGAAGCACGCGGCGACCAGGAGGAGCGTGGCGAGGATGAGCAGTACGTCCCACCGGTCGGCCCTGAGGTAGGCGAGGCGGATGCGGCGCCCGTCCGGGTGTTCGGACGCGTAGGTGAACCCCTTGGTCTCCAGTGCCTCGACCGTGGTCCGGGTCCGCTTCGCCGTGTTCAGCATGAGCGGGTAGAAGGCGTTGACGACGGTGGTGCCGGTCCGCACCACGACGCGCCAGCCCAGGAGGCCCGGGGAGGCCAGGGGGGCGGCGCGCAGCCGGTACCCGTCCACGACGGTGTGGAACTCCTCCATGAGCACGGGCAGCATCCGGTACCCGTAGCTCACGCCGAAGCTGAGCATCGCGGGAGCGTGGAGGCTGAGCAGGGCGTCGGAGAGCTTCTCCGGGTCCAGTGACACGAAGGCGGCCATGCTGGCGAGGCTGATCGTGGCGAGTTTCAGCGTGAGTTCGACCAGCGCGAGCACGGTGGTCATGTCGCCGTCGAAGAACCACGCGGCGAACAGCACGTAGAGGCTCTCCAACACGAACCCGATCAGGAACAGCCCCAGGACCAGCGGTCCCACGCGGCTGAGCACCACGGCGGCGGCGCAGACCGCGAACAGGCAGGCGAGCACGGTGATGTTGTGGGTGAACCAGGGCACGACCGCGAAGATCAGGTACCAGCCGACCACGAACCTGGGGTCCCGGCCCGCGAGCATCCCGCCCCGGGTCGCGTAGGCGGTGCGCAGGAGTTCGAGTTTGACCCACTCCACGGAGAGCGTGTCGCGTTCCTTACGCACGTTCCTCACCTCCCACGGCGAGCAGGCCGCCCAGCCGGCCGAGGAGTTCGTCCACGGACAGCGGTGGCGGGTGGATGTCCAGCTCCAGGCCGAGCTGGGTGATCTGGGGCGCCAACAGGCCCGCGGACTCCATGAGCCGCCGGTCGGCGAACAGCCCGGCGGGGTCGGTGTCCGCGGCGATGCGTCCGCCGTCGAGCACCACCACACGCTGGGCCCACTCGGCGACCAGGTGCATGTCGTGGGTGGCCACGACCGTGCACCGGATGGTCTCGGCGAGCGCGTCGAGCATCGCGATGACGGCGTCGCGGCTGGCGGTGTCCAGGCTGGAGGTGGGCTCGTCCAGCAGGAGCAGGGACGGGCGCATGGCCAGTCCGACGGCGAGGGTGGCCCGGCGCTGCTGGCCACCGGACAGCAGTCGGCCGTCGCGGTCGGCCAGGTCGGTCAGCCGGACCCGCTCCAGGACCTCGGCGACCAGGGCGTCCGTGTCGGGGTGCCCACGTCCCCGGGGGAACATGGCCACGTCCTCGTACACGCTGTCCTTGAGGAACATCTGTTCCGGGCGCTGGTACAGGTAGCAGACCCGGTCGGCGAGGGCTGCGGGGCGCACGGTCCGGGTGTCGGTCCCGCCGACCCGGACGGTGCCCTCCCGGGGCACCTTGAGGCCGGTGAGCAGGCGCAGGAGCGTGGACTTGCCCGCGCCGTTGCCGCCCACGAGGACGACGCGCTCTCCTTCGCGCAGGGTCAGGTCGAGTCCGTGCAGGACCTCGGACAGTTCCCCGCCGACCTCGCGGTAGCCGTGCCGGACCCCGACCAGTTCGGCGACCGGTTCGCCCGTGCCCTCCCGCTCCCCCGCCGCTCCGTGCTCCGCCGGTGGGGCGGACGGGGGCGCGACGGTGGCGGGGAGCCGGTCGCGCAGGTGTTCGGCGGCCTCCGCCACGGTCAGCGGCACCGGCGCGTCCGGAACCAGGCTCCTGGTCAGCCGCACGATCTGGGGTGCGGGCACGCCGTGGCGGTCGAGCTCCTCGGCGCGTTCCATCGCCTCCCGGACGGGCAGGTGCCACACGGGCGCCCCGTCGGCCATCAGGACCACCGAGCGGGCGTACCGGGCGACGTACTCGGCGTGGTGCTCGATCACCACCACGGTGGTGCCCAGGCGGGAGTTGATGTCGGCGAGCGCCTCGTAGATGGCGGTGGCGCGGGCGGGGTCGAGTTCGGCGACGGGTTCGTCGACCACCACCACGTCGGGGCGCAGCGCCATGACGCTGGCCAGGGCGGTCAGGTGCTGCTGGCCTCCGGACAGCTGCCACGTGAACCGGTCGGCGATGGGGGTGAGACCGAAGATTTCCATCGCCTCCTCGGTGCGTTCGGCGTGGTCGGCGAGTCCGAAGTTGACCGGGGCGAACGCGATCTCGTCGCGGACGGTGGGCCGGACCAGCTGGTTGCCGAAGTCCTGGTAGACGTAGCCGACCCGGTGGGACAGGGCGCCCACGGACATGGCGCGGGTGTCTTCGCCCAGTACCCGGACGGCGCCGTCGAAGGTCCCCGACCAGTAGTGCGGGACCAGGCCGTTGAACGTCTTGCACAGGGTGGTCTTGCCCGAGCCGTTGCCGCCGACGACGGCGGCGAAGTCCCCCCGCTCGATCCGCAGGTCCACGCCGCGCAGGCTGTCGCGGTCGGCTCCGGGGTAGCGGAAGGAGAGCCCCTGGACCTCGATCGCGGGGGCGCTCACGGGCGCTCTCCGCGGTCCTGGGCGGCGCGCTCGCGGCGCGAGCGGACCACGAACCGGACCGTGATGACGAGGGCGACGAGGACGATGACCGCGGCGGACGCTCCGATCCACAGGAAGCGCTGACCGTACTGGTCGATGAAGTCGGGTTCCCACACCCCGAAGTTGTCCACGATCTCGGAGGTGAACGCCGCGATCATCGACACGAAGGCCAGGAAGAGCGCCAGCAGCAGGAACGCGCCGGTGCCGCGACCGGAGAGCGGGATCGGACGGGCGGGGTCGCGCGGCGCGAGGCCGAGCAGGGGTTCGATCTTGCCGTACAGGCGCGGTGCCAGCGCCATGGCGGGGAGTGCGCCGAAGAGGATGCCGCTGATGACCAGGTCGGTGGTGAAGCCGATGCCCTCCAGCAGCAGGATCGACTCGGGCAGGCCGGACACGTATTCGGCGTCCTCGACCCCGACCATGACCTTGCCGATGTCGACGACCGCGGACAGCAGCTTGTCCACGACGACGACGGTCACGCTCGCGGCGAACAGCTGTCCGCGCCTGCGCGGGTCGCGCACGAGGCAGCCCGCGATGTACAGGGCGAGGAACATCTGGAGGTAGCCCTCCAGCTCGCCGAGGCCGGAGAAGTCGCCCATGAGCAGGTCGACGAAGACGATCTCGCCGAGCGGGGCTCCCAGGGCGGCGTACAGCGGGTGGAACAGGGACACCATGATGACCGGTACGAAGGCCAGGTAGGAGACGGACAGCTCGACCGGGCCGATCCGGACCTCCGGCAGCACCTCCGTCAGGATGTTGGCGAGTCCGAAGAGGGTCATCGAAAGGACGAAGACCATCAGTTTCTGGCCGGAGTTGAGCTCGGGCGGTCCGGAGGGGACGCGGACGTCGGGGGGCGTGGCGTGGCGGGCGGGGTCGGACATGGTCGGCCTTTCGGCGAGGGGGAGGGGCTGGTCAGGGGGCGAGGGGCGCGGGCGCGTGGGCCCACAGGCCCAGGAGGTCGTCCATCTCGTCGATGACGTGGGTGGGGCGCTGGAGGGCGGCTCCGGCGAGGGCGGCGTCGATCCGGTCGTCGGCGGCGGATCCGCCGCGCACGATCACGGAGACGCCGACCCCGGCCCGGTGCGCGGCGGCGGTGTCGCGCCAGGGCTTGTCCCCGACGAACCAGGTCTCGGCGGGGTCCGCGTCCAGCGCGGTGAGCGCGGCGCGGACGGTCGCGGGGTCGGGTTTGCGCCGGCCCAGTTCGTCGGAGTACACGTGGGCCCCGACCAGGTGGTCGATGCCGAACCGTTCGAGTTCCTCGCGGACGGCGCGACCGCACACGGTGTTGGAGACGATGCCGACGGGGACGCCGCGGTCGGCGCAGAACTCCAGCACCTCGCGGACGCCGCGGCGCATCTCCGCGTGGCTCTTGGAGCGTGCGTACTCCAGGGTGAGCTGGGCCGACTCGGCGTACAGGAAGGCGCGGGCGCGGGCGGGCAGGTCGCGGCCGACCATGTCGTACCAGAAGGCGCGCGGGGTGACCTCGGGGATCGGCCCGTCCTCGGGGTGCGCGGCCTTCCAGTCGCGGTAGCGGTCGCGGCCGTCGAGGACCAGGGCGAGGACCTCGTCGGTGGTGGTGGTGTGGCCGGCCCGGTCCAGGCGCGTGGCGAGGCTCTCGGCGAAGGCGCGCTGGGCCTCGGGCGTGGGCGCGGAGACGGCGATGACTCCGCCCTGGTCGAGGAGGAGCGCGCCGGGGACCCCCCGGGCGTTCCCGTTCCGGTCGACGCGGACGGGGGCGGTCGGCGGGGCCGGGTCCTCGGGCATGCTGCGCCGGAGCGGGTCCACCAACCCCTCGGGGGTGTCGAAGACCGCGTCCGCGGTCTCGCGGACCGGGTAGGGCGGGGTGTCGGTGTGGTGGTGACGGGTGAGGACGGCGGCGGCGACACCGGCACGGCGTCCGGCGACGACGTCGCGGTCCTGGGTGTCCCCGACGTACCAGCAGTGTTCGGGAACGGTGCCGAGGGCGCGGGCGGCCAGGGCGATCATCTCGGGGTGGGGCTTGCGGATGCCGACCTCGTCGGAGTAGATCTGCACGCCGAAGTACTCCTCCAGGCCGGCCTGGCGCAGGATCCTGCGGTGGGAGCGGCCGGAGTGGGCGTTGGAGACCATGCCGACCCGGACGCCGAGGGACCGGGCCGCGTCGAGGAGGTCGCGCACACCGGGGCGCACCTCGTGTTCGGACAAAAGGGGCGACATGTCGGCGAGGAGCCCGGCGGCGCTGCCCGCCAGTGTCTCCCGGACGGGCGCGTCCAGGTCCGAGGCGAGGAAGTCGGTCCAGATGGTGCGGTGGTCCAGTTCGAGCGGGGCCCGGCGGCGGCCGGCGGCGTTCTTCCAGTCCTTGAGTGCGGCGAGGCCGGCGTCGAGGGAGCCGCGCAGGGTGTCGGTGTCGACGTCGTGTCCGGCCCGGAGGAGGACCTCGTGCAGGTGGCGGGCGACGTCGGCCCGCCCCTCGGGCCGTTTGCGGGTCTGGAAGACCACTCCGCCGAAGTCGAGGAGAAGGGCGTGGGGGCGTCGTCGCAGGGCGGGGATGGCCGTGTCCAAGAGGTCTCCTACCGGGTCGGATGTGCGTTCACCTGTGACGCTAGGTAGGGTCCGCTGATATGGGGAGTCCGTGCGGTGGCCCGATGGGAAACGAAACTGGAACGTTCCAGATTCGGGGGAACGGCAGTCGCGGGAGCGCGCCACAATAAAGGGGTGACGAGAACGAAGGAACCGCCCGGGCGCGGTCGGCGGCCCACCATCGTGGACGTGGCCGCCGCAGCCGGGGTGTCCAAGTCCCTGGTGTCACTGGCGCTGCGCGGTGACCGCGGGGTGAGCGAGGCGACCAGCGCCCGGATCCTGGCCGCCGCCGAACGGCTCGGCTACCGCTCCAACACGCTCGCCCGCAGCCTGGTGCAGGGGCGGACCATGATGTTGGGCGTGCTCCTGACGGACCTGGCGAACCCCTACCACACCGAGGTCGTGGCAGGGGTCGAGGAGTCCGCCGACGCCGAGGGGTTCACCGTGCTCCTGGCCCACGGGCAGCGGGACCGCGCACGGCTGGCCCGGCAGCTGGACGCGCTGCTCCGGTTGAACGTGGACGGCGTCGTGGTCGTGAGCTCCTGGCTGGAGCCGCGGGCGCTGGCCGACGCGGCCGGCCGGGTCCCGGTCGTCATGGTGGGCCGCCCCGAGGAGTTCGCCCCGGGGGTCGACACCGTCGCCAACGACGACCGGGCGGGAGCCGAGGCCGCGGTGCGGCACCTCGCGGAGCTCGGGCACGAACGCATCGCGCACCTGGCGGGCAGCGGGCGCCCCGCCTCACGGGCCCGTCGCCGGGGCTACCAGGAGACCATGAGGGACCTGGGCCTGGCCGACCACGCGACGGTGCGGGAGATCGGCGACGCCCCGCACGGGCGCGAACGGGCCGCCGGCGCACTGCTCGGCACGGAGCCGACAGCGGTCTTCGCCGTCAACGACCTGGCCGCGCTCGCCGTGCTCGACCGCGCGTACACCGCCGGGACGACCGGGTTGTCGGTGGTCGGCTACGACAACACCTTCCTGGCCCAGACCGTGCGACCGCGTCTGACCAGCGTGGACCAGCCCCGGTCGGTGATGGGGAACCTGGCGGTGCGGCTGCTGTCGGAGCGCATGGGTGGACGCACCGAGGACCGGCACGAGGTCCTGGTCCCCCGGCTCGTCGTCCGCGACTCGACCTCCCCACCGGGCCCCCTCGCGGAGCGCGGTCCGCAGGACAGCTCCCCCTCCACGCCGCCGGAAGGCCGGGAGGGTCATCGGCCCAGTCGGGGTAGGAGGACACCATGAGCGACGCACAGGACCCGGTCGAGATCCTGACCCGGTGGGAGGACCACGGCGCCGTGTGGCGGGTGGTGGACCGGGCCCCGTCCCGGGTGACGGTCGCCCTGTGCAGGTGCGACGGCGGAGAGGAGGTGGACCGCCTGGTCTCCGACGACCCGGACCTCCTCTCCTTCGTCGACGCACGGGTCAGGACTCCGCGATCTCCCTGATCCGGTCCGGTCAGCGCCCCTGGCGCATTCCTGGGGACCCGGTTCGGACGAGGGTCACCACCGTGCCTGGCCCGAACCCAGCGCTCCCGCCGGGCGCGGCGCCGCGAAGGCCACTCCCTCCACCTCCAGCGGCATCCGGAGCCGCCGCGCCGGCCCCCACTCCGTGTCCTCGACCCCCGGGGCCAGGTCGTCGTCGGTCTCCGGGGCCGGCGTCTGGGAGTCGGGGGCGGCCGGGGCCCGGTGCCCGGTGAGGAAAAGGGCCGTGCGCGCCAGGGACAGCCTGGCGACGGAGCCGAGGCCGGTGTCGAGCCGCCGCCTCAGGCCCTCCAGAACCGCGTAGGCCATCAGGTACCCGGTGCCGTGGTCCAGGGCCTGGACCGGCAGGGGCTTGGGCGCGTCCAGCCCCCACTCACGCATGGCCGCGTCGGCGATGCCCGTGCTCATCTGCACCAGGCTGTCGAAGCCGCGCCTCGTGCGCCAGGGGCCGGTCCAGCCGTAGGCGTCGAGTCCGACCTCGACCAGTCCGGGTCGCGCCCCGCGGCGGACGGCGGCGCCCAGACCCAGCCCGTCGAGGGCTCCGGGGCGGTAGCCGTGCACGAGGACGTCACACCGCTCCAGCAACTCCAGCAGGCGCCCGCGCCCGCGCGCGTCGCGCAGGTCGAGCCGCGCGGACCGCTTGCCGAGCATGACCTCCGGGACCAGGCCAGGCTCGTCCCACCGGGGCGGGTCCACACGCAGGACGTCGGCCCCGAGCAGTGCCAGGAACCTCGTCGCCACGGGGCCCGCCAGGACCCGGGTGAGGTCGAGGACGCGCAGGCCCTCCAGAGGGCGCCCGCCCCCGGCAGGGGTCGGCACCGCCCCCGACCGGTCGCCGTCCTCCCAGGCGATGAGGGGTTCGGAGGCGACGCTCCTGCCCTGTTCGCCCGAGGCCCACTCGGCGGCCGAGCGCATGGCGGCCGCACATCCCCCGGCTTCGACGACCCGTGTCTCCAGCTCGGCCGCCTCCCAGCCGGCCACGGCCCGCGCCACCGGGTCGCGTTCGCCGGGCACGCCGAGGACGCGCAGGGCCGCCTCGCGGTGGGCGGCGGCGTTCGTGTGCAGCCTGATCCACCCGTCGCAGGTCCGGTAGTCGCCCGCGACGTCGTCCCAGGGGGACGGGGTACGCCATCCCACCGGGCGCAGGGACCACGCGAACCACATCGAGGCCAGGCGGCGGTCGACACGGACGTCCCGGTGGCGTCCGTCGGCCGCCGCGGCCAGGTCGGCTGCGGCGACCCCGGCGGCGCCGACGGACGCGGCGGCGAACTCCGTGACGGGGAGGACCGAGGGCAGGTTCCCGACCCCCGTGACCGTCAGCCGCCCCTGGGAGGGGGCCCGCCCGGAGGCCAGGATGCGCGCGGCCATGACCCGCGCGAGGTCTTTTCCGTCCGTGGGTCCGCTCGTGCCGTGGCCGCCGCCCATCGCCCCGCTCCTCTCGCCGGAAGGTCCATCACCGTACGCGAAGGAGGGCCGGCGGTGCGGTGGGGAGGCGGACGAAGCCCGCCGAGCAGGGTCGCCCCGAAGATCGGAGATGCACGGGGCCCGTCACGGGCCGCCCATACGCGTACCCCACCGACCAGCACGACCCAGACCACAAGGGGTTGCCGCGGGGGTTCGGGGGGTCTCCCCCAGAGGGAACGACGAAGGCGACCCCGCGAGCGCGGTCACGCGCGAGCAGGGTCGCCCAGAGTCTCGTGAACCTCGGGAGACGTGACCACAACCCGCAAGACGCGGCCTCACGTTGCAGGGGGACGCCCCACCCACCCCACCGACCC
>NZ_JBHXQY010000161.1:0-8527 GCF_042716955.1 Nocardiopsis sp. NPDC058631
TGTGCGAGCGGGGGCCGCGGACGCCATCAGGGACGCCGCACAGGCTGAGGCCGACGCCCGCGCGGCCCGCACCGCCGCAGACCTCGCGGCCCAGGCGGCGGCGAACGCCGCCCGACCCTCCCCCGGCGGGCAGACGGCGCCGGGTACGACCGGTACGTCCAACCCGTCCCGCGGCGAGGGGTCGGGCGGCACCGGTCCCCGGGGGACGACGAACACCCGGGAGGAGACCGCTCGCCGGACCGCGGAGGACGCGCGATCGAGGGCCCAGGAGGCCCGGCAGACCGCCCGCGAAGCGGCGGAACGCGCGGCCCGGGCCACCGAGGACGCAAATCAGCTGGCCCAGCGGGCACAGAACCTGCGCGACAGGGCGGACACCACCGCGCAGACGGCTCAGGAGGCCGCCGATCGCGCGGAGGAGGCGCGGGAGCTCGCCCAGGACGCACGGGACACCGCCGATGGCACCGTGACCGCCGCCGACAACGCCGCCGCCGATGCCCGTCGCGCACACCAGGATGCGCAGCAGGCCGCCCAGAAGGCGGAGGCCGCGGCCGAGCGTGCCGCCGAGGCCGCGGAGACCGCCCGGGAGGCCCGCGACGACGCCGAGGCCCTCGCCGACAGCGCCAGGAAGCGCGCCGAAAGCGTACGGAAGCTGCTGGAGAGGATCCCGGCGGCCGTGGAACCGGGGAGGACCTCGTCCGGGGGCAACGACGGCGACCGCTCCGACGGCGGCGACCAGGGCGGCAGCGACCGGTCGGGCGACAGGGGCGGCTCCGACACCAGGCGCGGCACCGGGGGCGGGGGCCGGGGCCGCGGAACGGACGGGGACGGCCGGGGCGGTCGGGGCGGTCGGGGCGGCCACGACATCGTGGCCTTCCCCATGACCGAGGTCCCGGTCCGGACGGGGGACCCCTCCCCGCAGGCCGCGGCGGACAGGTTGGCCGACGCCATCCGGCTCGGGGAGCTGGCCTCGGCCAGCATCAAGGACGCGATCAGCGGCTACCAGCGCGCCCAGGACCTGGTCAACCAGACCAGGGAGGCCGAGAGCCGGGGCCGCCCCGACGCCCAGGATCTGCGCGCCCAGGCCTTCGAGGCCCAGCGCGAGGCCAACGAGGCCTACCGCACCTACGACCACCTCGCCCAGAGGCAGGCCGACCTGCTGCGCCCCCAGGGCCCGACCACCGTCATGGCCGTCCTGGAGACCACGGGCGGGACCAGCCGCGACCCCGGCCCCGTCCCCCTCGGCGGGGGCGACGGGGACATCCGGCTCGGCCCCCTCGGCACCGACTCCCCCGTCACGCGCGACGGTGGCCCGGTCGACAACCGGAACACCACCGGGACCGAGAGCAACAGGGACCCGAGCCGGAGCAACCAGGAGGGAACCCCGCTTGAAGGCGCACCGCCGCCCCGGCCGCTCCCGCCCCTCACCTACGACGGCGGCTTCGTGCCGGACCGGAGCGGTCAGAGCTACGACCTGGGCTACCTGACCACGTCCACCGTCCTCGGACCGCACATGCTCTTCACCGAGCACCTGCCCGGGTTCGTCCACGACGTCCTGAACGGCACACCGGGCATGCCCGACCCCGCGCGGCAGAAGATCGTGGACAGCGTGGTCGACACCCTCAACAAGGAAGGTCCCCGCCCCTTCCTGCGCGAGGGCGGGCACACCGTCAGCACCACCCACGACGGGCAGACCTGGAGCGCCGACATCGATCTGCGCCCCGAGGACGGCGACTTCTACCACGTCGACCTGAAGCCTCTGAGCGGCGACGCGAAATCCCAGTTCCTCAGGCTCCACAGCGCCGGCTACGGGGTGGACTCCAGCGAGGCCGGGTCACACGACGGGGGCAAGACCGTCGGCGGCAAGTTCACGATGAGCCCCCTGTATGTGGCCAGCGCCGGCGGCAACGACGCCGGTCCGATCGTCTCCTTCGGCGTGCGCGGCACCATAGATTCCCGGAACATCAGCGGATCGGCCTCGACCAGCGCCAACTCCGCCAGCGGCATCGAACCGCTCGGTACCCCGAACCTCTACGTCGGCGACCTGCACATGAGGGCCTCCGTCACCAGCCCCGGCCTCACCGCCCCTCGCGTCCGGGAGGGGACCGCGTACAACGGGCTCGCCATGAACCTGCCGGGCGAGGTGGTCTCCTCCTCCGACGCACCCGTGCGCATCGAACCCGACAACGGACCGGCGGACACGAAGGGGCACCGCAAGCCGGTGAACCGGCCGTTCATCGGCACCGGCCACCCGCTCGAGATCACCCGCTTCTCCCCGGTCCCCCCGATGACCGGTGGGGAGACCACGGGAACCACCGGCGGCGACACCACGTCCGGCGACGGCGGGACCGACCGCAGCGGCGAAGGCGACCGCAGCGACGGCACCACCACGACGGGCGGCGGCCGGAAGGGCACCCTCGGCACCTGGCTCGCCGACCGCCTCCTGGGCCCCCGCCCCGGGGGGAACCCGGACAGCAGCCGCACCCCCTCCAAGAAGGAGCGGCGCGACAACCAGCGCCGTGAGGTCATCGAGTCCACCTTCGACAACGACCGGGTGCTGCAGTACCTGCCGCAGATGGTCAACAGTTCCGCACACATCCGGGTCCAGTTCTCCGAGAACTCCGTCCGGACCATGCAGATGTGGTCGGTGTCGACCGAGTACAACCGCAAGGACTACACCCTCGGCCTGGCCGACTTCGTGCACAGCAACACCATCGCCAAGAACGTCTCCTCCACCGTGAAGCACTCCACCATGTTCTCCGGTTCGGTCGGCGGCGGCTTCGGCATCTGGGTCGACCTGCCCAACGGCCAGAGCATCCGCCTCGACGTGCCCTCCGTGGAGTACTCGGCGACGTTCAAGAAGAGCACGGAGATCACCCTGAACACCTCGGGGACGAGCAGCCACGTCGTGCACGCCCCCTCCGGCCACGCCGCCTACGACGTCAAGCGCGACTTCTACGTCCAGCTCGACGGCGAGCCGGAGGCGCACCGCTTCGAGGGTGAGACCGTCGAGATGCTCACGGTCGAGGACGCCCGCCTGCTCAACGGTGAACTGCCCAAGACCCCGGCCCCGACCTCGACCTCGACCGACGGATCGGCCGCACCGCCCCGGCCCCCGTTCCCGAACCTCGCGGTGGACCGCCCCACGGACCTGAGCGGCGCCACCGTGCTCGGGTTCGGCCAGGCTTCCCCGGTCGCCCCGGCGAACAACGGTGGAACCACGGGCGCCACCGAGAACACCAACACCACGACCAGCACCACTGGAAACACAGAAACTGCAGACAACGGCAACACCAACGCCACGAACACGGCGGGCACCACCGAGAACAACGACACCGAGGGCGACACTCCGGACCCCCACGCACCCCAGGGCCCGTTCTACGACGACCTGGCGTACAGCCTGCTCAGCGCCATCTCCGAGAAGCACCCCGGCATGGTCATCCCGGACATGGCTCGGACCAGGAAGGACTACGCCGTCCGCCCCAGCCACATGGACCCGGACGCGGTCCGCAGCTTCCGCGAGCGCTGGGGTCTGCGCCGCAACGCGGGCGTGGCAAAGGAGAACACCCTCAAGGTCCTCAAGGCACTCTCCGAGTCCGGTGTCAAGAGCGGCGCGTCCGACCTGCCCCGCGACGGCATCCCGGTCCGCCTCCAGGAAACCGCCGTCATCGACCCGACGACGGTCCTCAAGGACAGGGGCCTGCGCCCCGACCACGTGACCTTGCGCGTCTACGGCGAGTTCGACCCCCTGGTGCACCAGTTCGACACGACCGCCAGCGGCGGCGCCCGGTTCGCGGGCTCGTCCGGCATCAGTGTCACGAAGGGGTCGGGGTTCACCAACTCGCTCAGCCTCAACGTCGGCGGCAGCGTGCGCGACGATGCCAACGGCGACGCACGCGGCGTCCCCGGGAAGCTGGGGAACTCGATGGTCGCGCTGCTCACCTCCTTGGGCTTCAGCAAGGAATCCGCCCAGGGCATCTCCCGCAACGCCGAGGAGACCATCCTGTTCACCGGGGACTCCGACGTGTGGACGTCCCGCGCCCGCTTCACCGCACGGCTGTTCGAGAACGACGACCTCGGGATGGCGCGCGACGGCAGGCCGCAGCGCGAACACGGCTCCCCGCTCCTGGGCGACGGGATGGAGACCCAGATGGTCCTCCTCACGCCCAAGATCTCCCCGACGGCCTCGGACTCCACGCGGTCGGACGCCTCCACGACCGACGACTGGCAAGCACTCCCGACCGAGCAGGTACGGGACATGCTCGCCCTGAAGCCCACCACCCCCGACGGTACGGCGAGCGACAACCGGGGAGGCCGGTGGACCGTCATCCGGGACGGGGCCGTGCACACCTGGGGGCGTCTGTTCGGCGGAGGAGCTGAGACCGCCAACCCTCCCCAGAACACCACCGCGCCTCTCGCGGTCACCACCACGGCCACGGGCACCGACAACGACCAAGCGGTCGTCCTGTCCCCACCGCCTCCCCCCGGCGACACCGCGAACACCACCGGAACGACGTCGCAGACCGCTCCCCCCGGAGTCGAGCGGAGCGGGGACGGCTCCCCGGACGACCAGCCCACGCAGGCCCCGCCGACCCTGGACCAGCTCCGTGCCCAGGGGCTGCACCGCACCGGCGGCATCATCGAGCACGTGAAAACCCATTTCGATACCGGGGACCGGGCCGTTCCCGGGCTGCTGGAGCAGATGTACCGGGCCTTCTCCGATACGCGCAGCGGGCTCCACGAGGGGTACGTGCGCAAGCGCGTGTCGCACCTCTCCCGGTCGCCGGGGAACAGTAAGCGGCTCGAAGACGCCATGTCGTCGGAGGTACTCGCCGCGGACAAGAGCCTGACCAGTCGGTCGGGCTCCCGCTCCCGCTACCAGATAAGCGGCGGCTTCCGGTCACCGCACGACGTCCGGGTGACCACCGCCACCAGGGCCGAGATGGACACCGTCACCTACTTCCGCCCCGTCGACGCCCAGATGCGGTGGGGCAGCAGCGGCGAGACGGTTCTGTCCACCATCTCCTCCCTGACCGGCAGCCTCGGACTCAAGTTCGGGGGGAGTGGGGCCCGCAACCCGAACCCGCCCTCCTCCGAGGGATCCCTTCCCAACGAGGCTGTCAGACCGATCCCGCTGGTCGGGCCCTCCCTCGCCCGCACGTTCTTCTCCCGCGGCACGTCACACACCCAGTCGACCTCGTTCTCGTCGTCGGTGCTGTTCATCCCGAACAACACCAAGGCGTACGCCTTCCGCGCCTCCGGTCGTATCACCCTGGCGATCGAGTTCTTGAAGAACTGGAGCATCGGACCCACTCTGAGCTGGAACACCCTGTTCCGCGGGATGACCCGTGAGGTTACGGACCTGGTCTCGGGCTACGTGCACTCCCGCGACGCCCAGGAGGAGGGGATGGTGATGGACCGGGCGACCCGCGAGGGCGACGCAGTGGTCCTGAGCCCCCAGCCGAACCCGGACAAGCCCGAGCACGCGCGGGTACGCCCGGGGTTCGAGAACAACGGTAGGCAGATCCAGCCCGCCGACCCCGAGGCCGCCGTCCAGGCCCTGGTGGACGCCCTCGCCTCGAACGGACTGGAGCTGACGCTCGGCAACGGCCGGGAGGCCCTGCTGAAGCAGGTGACCACGCACCTGGCCCAGAACCCGGACCCCACCGCTCCGCTGCCGGTCAAGGTCCGCGCGCTGGGGCCGGAGCCCACCCCGGACTCGGGGCCGCGGCCACAGCGTTCGAGCTCCACGGGGAAGCTCTACGTGCAACTGACCAGCAACCCGGAGGGCACCGACATCTCACACGTCGGCCAGTCCGGCTACTACATCGAGTCGCACACGTTGAAGAAGACCGACGCGAACTCGCAGAACCGGGGGACTTCAACGACGAAGAGCCTGGACGCCACAGGGCTGCAACCTACGCCCTATGCCCAGGACGACCAAGGGCCGGACGGGCAGCCGGGCGACCGCCCGCTGTTCATCTCGCCCGCCTTGGCCGCGTCCTCCTCCACCGGTGACGGGCGCTCCTCCGGGCAGTCCCAGGACGACGTCCACACCACAGAACTGCACCTGAACACCCCGTACGCGAGGGTCCGCGCGAACACGACCCTCGAACTGAAACTCACCCTCGACAAACCCGAGATCAGGGAGGACGGCAACCCGCGGCGCCCGACCTACACGGGCAAAGCGGGCAGCGGACGGGTCGACACGCTGTACGCGTTCGCGTACATGGACTTCGACCCCCCGGCGACGACCACCACGACCACCAGCGTCACGGAGGGCGGCACACAGGGAACCGGCACCGACCTGCTGTCGCCGCCACCCGCTCCGGCCGCCACCACATCCACGGACGGCATCGAATCCACCGGGACCGACCGGGACGCCCCCCCGGCCCCCGAGAGCGGCGACACCACCGGCACCACCGGAGAACGGACGGGAACCGGCACGACGCGGCGGCCCGGAGCCCCCATCTACGCGTCCTGGGCCGACGCTCTGCGCACGTGGGCCCGCAACGCGGGTCCCCGACCCGGCAACGACTCCGCCCTCGCACTGCCGGTCATGGTGCAGGACCACGGACAGGCCCTACGCGACCAGGCCAACATCGTCATCGCACGGTCCGTCGGTTGGAAACCGCCCGTCGACACCCCCGAGGGCGAGCACGCCGACGCGGCGCGGGCCTATCTCGCCGACGTCTACGGCATGGACCCGGTGTACAACGAGATCGACCGCAGCCTCAGCGACGAGGCCGTCAAGGCGCTGGACCAGTCGGCTTCACGCAACCCCGCGGGAGTGCAGTTCACGGACATCGACCGCATCGGCTGGAGCAGGCCCATGCCGAGCAATCACACCGAGTGGGGCGCCAAGGCCGTGGCGAGCAGCCGCGGAGCGAAGATCCTGGACACGCAGCCGGACGGCCAGGTCAGCGACTCCCGCGCCCGGCCCCGGACGAACACCGCCGGCCACTCCCACAGCACGAACACGGGCCTCGGAAGCGAGCTCCGCCCCGCCGGGCTGAGCACCGAGGCGGAGGGCATCCCCTACGACAGGCACGAGGGCATCTACACCGGTTCGGTGGGCCCGAGCAGCAGTTCGTCCCATGGGGCCGAATCAGGATCCAACCAAGCCGTCAAGGGCTACCAGGAGTCCGACAAGCTCCGCCAGGGGCCCGTCTACCTCATCGAACACGACGTCACCTACGCGTTCGCCGCGGGCAGCAAGCTCAAGGCGCCGGCCGCCTTCCACCGGAACGACCCGGCCGTGGCGCCGACCCCGCTCCACTCCCGGCCCACCCGCTGGATCGTGGACGACGTCACGATCCGGATGGCCAAGTGGTATTCGGAGTCCGACGCGATCGCGATGGGCTTCCTCACGCCGGACCAGGCCAAGGACATGGCCCCCTCCCTGAACCGGCTCAACCAGGCGCGGGAGGAGTTCAGCAAGGCGGAGGCCGCGTACGCCGACACCCGGGCCCCGTTGGAGGGCCTGGCCGAGAGGTACGCCGCCAACCCGCGCGACACGGGGGCCGAGGACGCCTACAACGCGCAGGAGGAGAAGTACGAGAAGGCACGGCAAGGCTTCGGCAAGCAGACCAAAGCCCTGGTCGAGACCGTGAAGAACACGCGCACCGCCCTGGGGGAAACCGGGCAGGGGACGGATGGCGGGACCGCTCCCCCCGGTCGCACGTCGGGCGGCGACGGAACCGGAGGGACCACGACCCGCACACTGCCCCCCGCCGACAACACCACGGCAACCGGCACCACGGCCACCATGGTCACCGGCAGTACCGACAACACCGGTGTCACTTCCGAAACCACCACGACCACCGGCGGTCCCCTGCCGAGCATCACCGTGACCCCGTCGGACCCCGCGCCCGCGGGACCGCGCCAGGAACTGGTCGACCGCTTCCGGTCGGAGCTGAACCTCGGTGTTCCGGAGTCCGGCACCCCCGCGCCGGACTCTGACGGCTTCGGGAATCCCCGGGACGGCCAGGACCAGAACACGGACACCGTGGACGCGCGGGTCGATCGCGCCTCCGACGCCGCGGACACCGCGGTCCAGGAGGCCCGTGACGCACGCGATGACGCGAACGGCCTCTCCACCACCCTGGACCGCGGCAGGGCCGACCTTCGGGACGGCCTCCGCCTCCTCACCGGCTCCGACAGCGCAGCACCCGCCACCGGAGCCGGAGGACGCGCACCCGCTCCCGGGACCGACGGCACCCCCTCGCCGGGGGCGGTACGGCAGGCACGGGACGCACGGGAAGCAGCGGACACCGCGCACGGCAGCGCCACCGCCGCCGACAACGACATCACCACCGCCCGCAACGGCGCCTTCGCCAGGATGCCCGAACCCGATCGCGACGCCTTCATCGAACGGGCCAAGACGGCCGCCTCCGATGCGGAGGACGCGGACACCTCCGCGTCCGACGCCCGGGACACCGCAGGCGAGCACGAGGACACCGTCGCCGAGATCGAGAACGACCTCGACGAGACCCCGCCGCGGTACCAGGAGCTCAGAACCGCCGTGGAC
>NZ_JBHXQY010000162.1:0-8303 GCF_042716955.1 Nocardiopsis sp. NPDC058631
GGACCACACGAACACGCAGCAGAGGACATGGCCACCGAACGACCCCTCCCGAACGAGGACCTCACCGGCCGGGCCCGCATCCGCGGCACCGCCGCCGTCATGGGTGCCATACAGCTGTCCACCCTGGTCCTGCACACCCACCTGGACCGCGTACCGGTGGTCCTGCGCGTGCGCCGGGAGGAGGAATCCGGGCGGGGTGAGCTCCTGCTGGCGGGCCCTGTCGGGCGCACCCGCTGGGCGATGGCGCACCTGGCGGTGGCCCTGGCCTGCCCCGCAGTGCTGCTCACGGTCCTCGGACTCGCGGTCGGGGCGGGATCCGCGCTGAACGCGGGGTCGCCCGGCGACGTCGTCCGATTCGCTGCCCTGACCCTGGCCATGGCCCCGGCCGTGTGGGTGGTCGTCGCCGTCGCCTTCCTCGCCTTCGGGGTGCTCCCGCGCCTGTGCTCGGCGATCGGCTGGGCGGCGCTCGCCGTGGGGGTCCTGGCCGAGATCGCGGTGAAGACCGGGGCGGTGCCGCAGGTCCTGTTCCTGCTCACCTCCCCCTTCGCCCACGTCAACCCCTACTACAGGACGACCGGGGCGGCCCCCCTGCTCCTGGCGCTCCTGGCGCTGGTTCTCGTGGCGCTGGGTCTGTGGGCGCTCCGCCGCCGGGACGTGCCCGCCTGAGTGCCGGCACCGGAGCTGTGGCTCAGGTCACTGTGCGTGTTCCCGTTCCGGCGCTCCGCCACCGAATGTCAGGACAACCTCAATTCTTCGGGGAGAAGGTGGACACGCTCCGATCAAAGTGATCAACCTCCTCGAACAGGGGCAGGACATCCGCTGGTGACCGGACGGAAACACAAGGAGAGCGCACCCGGTCCACGACAACATCCCCTGGCCCCACAACGAAGGATTTCCATGACACCCCCCAGTGAAGAGAAGCGGGCAGACGGCCCCGCCGCCGCTGCCCCGAACCAGCGTTCCGAGGGCGGGTTCTCCCGTTCCCGGGTGATCGGGCTCATCGCCGGGCCGATCGTCGGCCTGGTCATCTACTTCCTCATGCCGGACATGCCGCTGCCGCTCGTCGAGGGCGAGGACGCGGGTGAGGCGGTCATCTCGGCCAACGGGCGCGCCGTCGCCGCGGTCACCGCCTTCATCGCCATCTGGTGGGCGACCGAGGCGATCCCGATTCCGGTCACCTCCCTGCTACCGCTGGTGCTCTTCCCCGTCGTGCTGGAGGGCACCCCCATCGGGGACGTCGCCTCCTCCTACGGTTCGGACACCATCTTCCTGTTCATGGGCGGCTTCATGCTCGCCCTGGCCATGCAGAAGTGGAACCTCCACAAGCGGATCGCCCTGACCATCGTCTCCAAGGTCGGCTCCAACAGCGCGGGCCTGGTCGGCGGTTTCATGGTCGCCACAGGCTTCATCACCATGTGGGTGAGCAACACGGCCACCGCCGTGATGATGCTTCCCGTGGGCCTGTCCGTGATCACGGTCCTCACCCAGTTCCGCAAGGGGCGCACCGACGCGAACTTCGCCACCGCGCTCATGCTCGGCATCGCCTACGCCTCCTCCATCGGCTCGGTCGCCACCATCATCGGCACCCCGCCCAACGTGCTGATGGTCGGCTATCTCTCCGAGACCCACGACATCACCATCGGCTTCGGGCAGTGGATGCTCGCCGGTGTCCCGCTGGCGGCGGTCTTCATGCTCATCGCCTGGTTCGTCCTCGTCCGGGTCTTCCCCCCGGCGGCCAAGAGGGTCGAGGGCGCCCAGGAGCTGATCCGCTCCGAACTGGACGCGATGGGGCCGATGTCCCGTGGTGAGAAGTCGGTCTCGGTGGTGTTCGTACTGGCCGCCCTCTCCTGGATCTTCGTCCCGGTGCTGGCCAGGAGCGAGGGGATCGGAGCCGCCCTGCCGTGGCTGGCCAACATCAGCGACGCCGGGATCGCGATGACGGTCGCGGCGCTGCTGTTCCTGATCCCCGTCGACCGGCGGGGCACCCGCCTGCTCGACTGGGACACCGCCGTCCAGCTCCCCTGGGGGGTTCTGCTGCTGTTCGGCGGCGGCCTGGCCATCTCCGGGCAGTTCACCTCCAGCGGTCTGAGCACCTGGATCGGCGGCCAGGTCTCCGTCCTGGGCGGCATTCCGCTGTGGGTGCTCATCGTCGTGGTCGCCGCGCTGGTCCTCTTCCTCACCGAGCTCACCAGCAACACGGCGACCGCCGCCACGTTCCTGCCGATCCTCGGCGGCGTCGCGCTGGGCATGGAACTGGACGTCCTGACCCTGGTGGTGCCCGTGGCCCTGGCCGCCACCATGGCGTTCATGCTCCCGGTCGCCACCCCGCCCAACGCGATCGTGTTCGGTTCGGGATACGTGAGCATCGGCCAGATGATCCGCGGCGGCGTGTGGCTCAACCTCATCGCCCTTGTGCTCATCCTCGGCGCGATGTACGCCCTGTTCTCGTGGGCCATCGGCATCACGTTCTGACGGAGGGGCCGAGAAGCGGTCGGGGCGCGGTCAGGCGCGCCCCGACCCGACCGCTCGGGCCCACGGGCAGCGCTCCGGGGACTCGCGCCGGGCTTCTTCCGCCGATTCACCTGTGCAGTGGGTCACAACCGCGCGCGTCCCGGGGTGGCTGTTGGCTGATCCATCACCCAAGTGACAGGAGTGGCGAATAAACGTAACACCGCTGTGACTGGTGGCTGTGACGCTTCCGTACAGGTTTGCGGCACCTCAACACTTTTGACGCGGATGCCGAACATTCGACGACAGGGAGACACACTCCGATGACCGACACGATCCAGGCAGTCCTGGATGCCATCGTTTCCTTCGTGTGGGGACCGTTCTTCCTGATACCCCTGCTCCTGATCGTGGGCCTCTACCTCACCATCAGGCTCGGCGGACTCCAGTTCCGCGTCCTGGGCCACGCCCTGTGGCTGGCCCTGATCCGCCGCACCGAGGGCGACAAAGCCAAAGGCGACATCTCCCACTACCAGGCGCTGAGCACCGCCCTGGCCGCCACCGTGGGCGTGGGCAACATCGCCGGCGTGGCCCTGGCCATCGGCGTGGGCGGCCCCGGAGCCCTGTTCTGGATGTGGATCACCGGCGTCCTGGGCATGGCCACCAAATACGGCGAGGCCCTGCTCGGCGTCAAGTACCGCCGCCCCGACTCCAAGGGGGAGATGAGCGGCGGCCCCATGTTCTACCTGCGCCACGGCTTCGCCGAGAAGTTCGGTGCCGGCAGCCCCGGTGCCAAACTCGGCCTGGTCCTGGGCACCCTGTTCGCGCTCTTCGGCGCCGTGGCCTCCTTCGGTATCGGCAACATGACCCAGGCCAACGCCGTGGCGGGCCAGCTCGACTCGACCTTCGGCGTGCCCACCTGGGTCTCGGGCGTCCTGATGGTGGTCCTGGTGGCCGCGGTCATCATCGGCGGCATCAAGAGCATCGGCCGCTTCGCCGCCGCCGTGGTGCCGTTCATGATCATCGCGTACGTGCTCGCGGCCCTGCTCGTGCTCGTGCTCTACGTGACCTCCATCCCGGCCGCGATCGCGCTGATCTTCACCGACGCCTTCACCGGCACCAGCGCGGTGGGCGGGTTCCTGGGGTCGGCGTTCATCCTGGCGGTGCAGCAGGGCATGGCGCGCGGGATGTTCTCCAACGAGTCGGGGCTGGGCACCGGCGGTATCGCGGCCGCCGCGGCCAAGACCGCCCACCCGGTCCGCCAGGCCATGGTCTCCATGACCCAGACCTTCATCGACACCATCCTGGTGGTGACGATGACGGGTCTGGTCATCATCGTGACCGGGGCCTGGCACGCCGAGGCACAGACCGGTGACGGGGCCCTGATGACGAACTGGGCGATGACCCAGGCCTTCGGCTCGCTCTCGCCGCAGCTGGCCCCGGTGGGGGGCATGATCGTGGCGGTGAGCCTGATGTTCTTCGCGTTCACCACGCTGGTGGGCTGGTCCTACTACGGTGAGCGGTGCCTGGACTACCTGGTGGGCCGCAAGGCGGTGCTGCCGTTCAGGATCGTGTTCGTGCTGGTGGTGTATGTGGGGGCGACCACCGAGCTGAGTGTGGCCTGGGCGTTCAGTGACGCGGCCAACGGTCTGATGGCGGTGCCCAACCTGATCGGTCTGCTGGTTCTGACCGGGGTGATCGTGGCCGAGACCAAGAAGTACTTCGCCGACCCGGACTGGCGCAAGCCCGACCTCGTCGACGCACGCCAGGGGTCCTGACCCCCGGTAGTTGCGACAACGGGGGCGCCGGTCGATGCGACCGGCGCCCCCGCCGCGTTCCCGGAGCCCCCGCGCCCGCGCGCCGGCTCCCCCATGTCGTCTCAACCCGACCGCGGGCCGCCTCCATGCGGGGCCGGGGCCAGAAGAACCGCTCCGGGCAGGGCGTCGAACGCCGCAGCGACCTCGCGGACCAGCGACTCGCTGTCCCCGGATCGCTCCGCGGCCCGGTTTTCCCTGATCCAGTTCTTACTGCCGTAGCGCACCGCGGCCAGGGCCATGTCCGAGACCAGGCGCAGCCGTACGTCCCGGCGGCTGTCGACACCCATGGCCTCCTCCAGCGCCTCGATGACCTGCGACTGCAGGCGTTCGGTGGTGGCCGTGTGCTGGGCACGCAGCGCGGGCGTGCGCGCCGCCAGCCCCCGTGTGGCGAGGTAGCGCTCGCCCCATTCCCCGGGCATCTCCCGGATGGCCGCGACGTAGCGGTCCCGCAGCTGTTCCAGGGCCGGGCGCCCGGGTTCGAGTCCGTGCAGCCGTCGGGCGTAGGCCTGCCAGAGCTCTCCCTCGGCCGCCATGGCGACCTCCTCCTTGGAGGAGTAGTAGCGGAAGAAGGTCCGCACCGACACCTGCGCGCGTTCGGTCAGTTCGTCGAGGGTGACCTCGTCATAGCCGCGCTGGAGGAAGAGCTGGAGCGCCGTGTCGGCCAGGGTTCGGCGCGTCCGGCGCTTCTTGCGTTCGCGCAGCGGCAGGTGCTGGTCGCTCTCCGGAGCGGGCCACGTGGTCATCGGGCCAGGGTATCGGCCTGGCCCGGAAATCCACTTGCGCACCATCTGCCCTCATGAAAAAGTGCCAGTCACTAGCACTTTCTGGAGGTGTTGTCATGACAGGTGAAACAGGTGCCCGTGAGGCGCAGCGGATCGAGGCCCTGGGAGACCAGCTCGTCAAGATCCACGACATGTTGAGGGGGCAGCTGACCGATCTGCGCACGGCCCTCGATTCACCGGATACGCGGACGGGCACGACCGCCCAGCTGGACCAGCAGATCCGCAAGCAGTGCCTCTCGTTCTGCGAATTCCTGCACGGGCACCACACGGCCGAGGACGAGCACATGTTCCCGGGGCTGGCCACCAGCCACCCGGGGCTCGCCCCCGTCCTGGAGCGGCTGACCCGCGAGCACTCCGTGATCAGCCGAGCCCTGGACCGCATCCAGGAACTGGCCTCCGGCCCGGAGGCGGGCTCGGGTCCGGTGCGCGAGGAGGTGGAGCACCTGGCAGCACAGGTCGAGGCCCACCTCGACTACGAGGAGGCACAGATCGTGGAGGCCCTCAACTCCTACGGTCCCGTGACCCTCTGACCGAGGATCCATCTGCGGCGCGGGCAACGCCCAGGACGCGGAGGGGCCGCTCTGCTTCCTTCGCGGGCAAGGCCCCCCGGTGGCGCGGACGCGGTCGCACCCATGCCGCAGTCCGTGTCACCGCGTGCGGTCCCCGACCCGTGATCGACTGTTCGTGCGCGTCCCGGGCCGGAGCGAAGCGCTCTCATCGGCACCCCGGCAGGCGTGTGTCCGGGCCTGCCCCTCAGCCTTCCGAGGCGTCCTCCAGGGACCTCAGCCAGGACCGGGGGATGGCGCCGACACCGTTGCGGGCCCCAGCGAGGGCGCCCGCCATGGCCGCCACGCGGCCCCTGCCGCCGTCGACACGCACGGCGAAACGTACGGCCTCCGGCAGGTCGTCAGGAGAGCGGAGGAAAGCGGCGAGCGCGAGAGGGACGGCTTGCACCGCCGTGTCGCCCTCCCCCAGGGCACGGACCACGTCCCGAGCGGCGTACCGGCTCCGACCAAGGGCGCTCAACCGCGCCAGTTGCGCCCGGAACTCCGGAGCAGTGGAGTAACGGGCCACCGTCGACAGCAGGTGTGAGGTCGCCAGCGGCTGTTCCCTGTTCGCACGACGGGCGTAGGCCACCGCGCACGCCTGGATCGCGGCGCCATCGAGAGCGAGCGCGTGGGCGTGGGTGACATACGCGCTGTCCCTCGCCAGTTGGACCAGCCGGTTCAGCGGAACGGCCAGAAGGCCCACCGGAGCCACCCGTGCGGCGGCGCCGGCCCCGTAGGACCCCGTCCCCCCGAAGGCCGAGACGGACGCGCTTTCCCACGAGACGCCGTTGACGACGGAGAGGAAGATCCTGATCTCTCCGGCACCGAAACCCCGGTCGGGGTCGCGTTGCCACACGTCGGTGAACTCCTGGACCAACCGGCCCCGGTCGATGGCGGCTTCCCGACCTTCGCACTGCTTCGACAGGTGTTCGGCCAGAACGGCCATGAGGGCAGTGGTGCCGGTAGCCCGCAGGGACGTCGAGCTCTGCGACCTCTGCGATGGTGTGCTGCCGAAGGCGTCCCCGCAGGCGGCGGCGAGCACGCAACCCCGGTCGCGTTCACATGCGGTGTGGGGCCCACGGGGCGCGGGACGCGGCCCGGATAGCGGGGAGGACATCGGGCCGTCTCCGTCCGTGGTGGTGATTTCGGAGACAACTCTACCCTCACGAGAGAGTAGAGTATAGACTGCCGAGGACGGCGCCCAGAAACCGTGTCCACCGTCCGGGCCTCGTGGCGGTACGTCCGACGGCGCAGTCCGTCTTCCCCGGCGGTACCGCCACGACTTCGCCCGGAAGGATCCTTGCTCCGCCCCGTGGAGGCAACTGATGGTCACCCGAACCGACATAGCCCACTCCCTGGACGGAGCCTTCAGCTCCGGCCCCCTGACCCGGGGCCAGGTCATCAGCGCCGCGGACCTGCGTGGCGCGGACGACGACGTGCTCACCGTCCTGGCGAGGCTTCCCGCGGAGTCCTTCTCTCACCTTCGCGGCCTGTGGAAGCACCTGGAGGACGTACCCCGGAGCACGTGAACGCCGGCGGGGGCGCCGGCTCAGTTCCAGCCGCGAACTCCGACAGGTGCGGGCAACGGCTCCGTGAGCCAGGTCCACGTGCCGTCGTTCTCGGTGAAACGGCGCTGAAGAACCTCGACCTGCCCCAGGGGCCAGGAGCGCACCTCATTCCAGAGGCCGGCGTTGCTCTCCTCCAGATAGAGGCAGGAGGCATCGGTCCGCACACGCTGCGCCTGAAGGCTCACGGAGGACCCGTCGCTCGTTCGAATCCGGTAATAGGCCATGACAAGCTCCCGCATCTCGAGGTGGACCGAAGGCGCACCCCCCTCCACCCCAGGAGCAGGGGGAAGGGGTTGGGGGCCACGCCGGAACCCCGACACTACACAACTCTACTCTCACGTGAGATTAGAAATGCCGTAGGGGCTCCGCGCGGACAGGGGCACACCCTGACTGCTTCCCGCACCGCCGCAACGGTCGACCCGGGCCGTCCGCCGTGGCATGGCGCCCTCCTCGCACACAGACGCGCTACCGTGGCGCGCTACGACAACCACCACCGAAAAAACGAATCTAACGTTAGAGTAGGTTCAAAGAGGAGGGGTGCCGCGATGCCTGATGCGGGCCACATGCAGATCGGTGAGGTCGCCGAACGGACCGGCCTGTCCCTGCGCACGATCCGCTACTACGGCGAGGTCGGCCTGGTCGAACCGTCCGCTCGCTCCCGAGGGGGCTTTCGTCTCTACACCGAGCAGGATGTCGACCGGCTCCAGCTGATCAAGCGGATGAAACCGCTGGATTTCAGCCTTGAGGAGACCCGCGAGCTGCTGGACTCCCTGGACCGGCTGAGTGCCGCCGGGACCGGACTGGACGAGCGCGAGGCGCTGGGCGAGAGGCTCGACGCCTTCGAGGCGGCCATCGCCGCGCGCTGCCGGGCCCTGCACGACCAACTGGCGATGGCCGAGGAGTTCGCCGGACGACTGCGCGAACAGCGGGCCCGGCACAACGCGACCGTCTGAGAACAGCACCGCAAGGAGCAACAGTGACCACAACAGCGCCGACCGCGGACAAGGTGACGGCCGAGGTCGCGCATGAGGCGTCCCGGCGGCGCACGTTCGCGGTCATCTCGCACCCCGACGCCGGTAAGTCGACGCTCACCGAGGCCCTGGCACTGCACGCGGCGGCGATCTCCTCCGCCGGGGCCGTCCA
>NZ_JBHXQY010000163.1:0-8148 GCF_042716955.1 Nocardiopsis sp. NPDC058631
CCCTGGGGGCGGAGTGGCTCGCCGTGGCGTGCCTGGCGCTCGCCGTGCTCGGCATCCCGCTGGGCGTGGACCGCTACCGCTCCCTCGGCCACGGCCCTTGCGTTTGGCGGCGGCGCGGTCGTTGGCCCCGTTGGAGGCGGCCGGTACCGCAGCCGGGCTCGCCGCCGGCTGGTCGGTGGCGCGACGCGGGGTCCCGGTGTCGTTGAGGTCCATGGTGGCGCGGCGACGGCGTACGCCGGGGCGCGGCTGGGCCGGGGTCTCGGCGGCGGGCGGTGCGCTGTCGGGCTCCGCGGCGCGCGCCGCACGGTCCTCCAGCGGCCACTCGGGAGTCGGGCGCCGCTCGGGGCGGCGGGGACGCTCCTCCATGGCGGGATCCGCGTACGCGGCGGGCGCCGACGGTTCGGGCTCGCTGCGAGGCGCCTCGAAGGAGCGCTCCGGGCGCTGCCCGCCCGGCCGTCCGGTGCGGTCGTCCCGCTCCCGTCCGCGTTCGGTGGGGTGGCGTTCCCCGGGGCGGAGCCCCGCGGGGCGCTCGTCGGGGGAACGGTGCCCGAAGGGGCGGGGTTCCTCGTCGTAGCGCCTGTCCGCGGGGTGCGAGTGGGCGGGGCGGAGCTCCTCCGGGCGGTACCGCGTCCCGCGTTCCGAGCCGTGGTCCCCTTCCGGGGCGCCGTGGCGATCGGGATCCTCGGGGCCGGGGCCCGCACGGCGGCGTTCGGTCTGCTCCGCGGAGGGGCCGTCGAACCGCCGCCGACGGTCGTCGCGGACGGGGTCGCCGAACCGGTCGGTCTCGGGCCGTGCGGCCGCAGCCGGGCGCAGCGGTTCGTCCGGGGGGCCGTCCTGGACCGCCCGAGGGGGCGGGGCGTGGTCGGGACGGCGTTCGGCCGCCGACTGCGCGTCCATGCGGGGCAGGTGCGTGGCGGCCTCGCTCCGGCGCGGGGCGAAGGGTGTGACGTTCGCCCCGGGGGAGGACAGCGGGTCGGGGTCCGGAGAGGAGAACCGCGCGGCCTCCTCGTCCGCGGGCATCACACTGTTGTGTCTGGGCTCGTACAGCCAGTGGGCGACGCGCTCCTCACCCCCGTGCACGAACACGAGCTTGAGCTGCCACGAGCGGTCCTCGCGCTTCCACGAGTCCCACTCGGCGTCGCCTGTCTCCAGCTGGTGCGCGCCGATACGCTTGGCGACCAGGTCCCCGAGGGAGGGCCCCGGTGCGGCGTCGCCGTGCGCCCGCACGGTCGCGCGCTGGGCCTGCTGGGCGATGTACTCGCGTTCTTGGAGGACGGGTCCCTCGAACCAGCGGACCCGTTCGATCGGTATTCCGGAGATCTCGGAGATGGCCTCCGCGGTCTCGCCGGACCGGATGCGGGCCTGGATTTCCTTGGGGCGCAACGGATTCTCCACTTCGATCTCGTACTGGCCGAGCCGGGAGAACTGGCCGCGGACTGCGGCGCGGAGACGGTCGTCGACGGGCAGCGTGAAACGGGTTCCACGGCCGGCGCTGGCGAGCACCAGGTAGGTGCCGTCCTCGCTCACGGCCACGAGGCGAAGCTCGTGCATCGCCCTCCCTTTCGCGTCCCGTCGAGGGTAGGTCCCGCGACACGCCCCCGCGTTCTCCAAGTCTGGTCGGCCGACAACGGTTCGGCCAGTACCGCGCCCGGCATGTCCGAACTGTGTGCCCGCCTCCCGTTCCGTGGCGCTGGCCACGGTGGGAGCCGCCCCGGATATCCGGGGTGCTCACGGTCGCTTCCGCTGCCAATCTTGGCACGCTGACCCTTCGGCGACCGGGAGCGATCGGGGGGAATGTCGTCGATCCCGTGCGAAGGCTCCGCCCCGATGGTATCCCGGGCCTCTCGAATCGCCCCAGGTAGAGGAAAAACTCCGATCTCGGGCCGATCTCTGGTCGGATGGACCCTCTCCGGGGCAAACCGACACGCCGAGGTCTATCGGAGAGTGATGCTTCTTATGTCTTGGCGTTACCGGAACTCCGCGGCCCTTAGGCTGAGTTATCCATCTATGAGCGAAATGTGATGTTTGGTGACAGTGGGGCTGTATGCCCCACCACACGCGCATCCAGCGAACACGAGTTCCCGTCGCGCCCCGCGCGGCCGACGAAGGGGGGACGACCGGATGGGTCGGACCGGACACGACGATGACGACGAGGCGGAGGAGGGGGTCAAGAAGAAGCGGATCGAGCTGAGCGTCTCGCAGGTCGCGGGGGCGGGAGCCGCCACGCTCGCGGCGGCGACCGCCGCCTCCTACCTCAACGTGTACGGCACGGTCGTCGGCGCCGCCGGAATGGCCGCGCTCAGCACCCTCGTCAGCCCCCTCCTCCAGCACTGGTTCTCCCGGAGCGGTGAGCAGGCCAGGCACCTGGCGGGGAGGGCGGCCGGCCACACCGGCGTCGCCGGGGCCCCTGTGGCCCCCGGTGCGCCCGTGGCGCCGTTCCCGGAGGAGATCTCCGAGTCCGGTCTGCTCCGCGAGGTCTCCGAGGCGTCCCCGCCGTCCGGCGTCCCCGCCGACTTCGACGCCACCCGCACGATGGCCATGCCCTCGCTGGGGACGCCCGGTGCCAGGAGCGTCGTCTCCGGTGTACCCGGGGGCGCCGTGGGGCGGGCCGGTGCCCCGGACGCGACCACCCGGCTGTCGGGGGCGGACGCGGGAGCCGGCGGTGCGGAGGGGGATCGCTCCGTCCGGCGCGGGCGGCGCCCGGCGGTGATCGCGGCGGTCGCCGTGTTCGCCCTGGTCATGATGGTGATTCTGCTGTTCGAGCTGTTCACGGGGCGGTCGCTGACCGCCTGGACGCAGGGCACGGACGAGTACACCTCCCCCACACTGCTCGGTGGTTCCAGCTCGGGCCCTCCTGCTCAGGAGAGCGACCCCGAGGCCCCGGACACCACCGAGGACGAGCCCGAGAGCAACGGCTGGGAGCCGGAGACCGGCACACCCGGGACCACGCAGCCGGAGGACCCCGGGACCGAGGCGCCCGACGACGGCACCGGTGACGGGGAGACGGGCGGCGACGGCGGCACAGGAGGCACGTCCGAGCCCACCGACCCGCCGGTCGAGGAGGAGGACCCCCAGGACCCGGGGGTGGAGCAGCCCGCCCCCGGGACCGGCGGCGGAGAAGGGCAGGGCGGGGAGGATCCCGTCCCGGCCCCCGTGCCCCCGGCGGGCTGACCGCCTCCGCGTGGGCCCGCCGCGCGGGAGCGCCACCGCCGCCCACGGGGCCGGCCGGGGGCGGGCCCTCAGCCCAGGACCCGGTCCAGGTAGTCGTTGCCGAACCGGCGCTGCGGGTCCACGCGGTCGCGCACCGCGGCGGCCTCGCCCAGGCGCGGACAGACCTTCTCCAGGTAGGAGCGGTCGCGCGTGTGCATCTTGCCCCAGTGCGGACGGCCTCCCACGGACGTGAACACCGCCTCCAGGTCGGCGAAGTACGCCTCGTACGGCGTCCCCTTGTACATGTGCGCCGCGACGTACGCCGTGTCCCGCCCGTAGGCGGTCGACAGCCACACGTCGTCCGCCGGGGCGAACCGCACCTCCACGGGGAAGCTGACCCGGTGGTCGCCCCGCTCCACGATCCGCCGGGCCTCACCCAGGACGTCCACCAGGTGCTCGGCGGGGATCGCGTACTCCATCTCGACGAACCGCACGTCGCGCACCGAGGCGAACACCTTGTGCGAGGTGTCGGTGTAGCTGCGCGCGGACAGCGCCCGCGAACTGATCTGGTTCACCGCGGGTACCAGCCGGGGGAACCGGCGGCACACGCGGTTGACCCCGTCGAAGACCGTGTTGGACAGGAAGTCGTCGTCCAGCCACGCCCTGAAGTCGGACAGGGGGCGCGCCGGGCCCTCCACGGCGTTGTTGCGCTTGGTGTTGGTGTTCCCGGTGTGCGGGAACCAGAAGAACTCGAAGTGCTCGTTGGCCTCCCGCAGTTCCGGGAGCCTCTCCAACACCTCGTCCAACGGCATCGGCTCCTCCCGCGCGTGCAGCAGGAACGCCGGGCGCACCGCCATCGTCAGCGCGGTGACCACTCCGAACGCCCCCAGCCCCACCCGGGCGGAGTGGAACAGGTCCGGATCCCGGTCCGCGGAGCACTCCACCACCGAACCGTCGGCGAGCACCATCTCCAGACCGACCACCTGCGAGGCCAGCCCGCCCGCGTCCCGGCCGGTCCCGTGGGTGCCGGTCTGTACGGCGCCCGCCATGGTCTGCACGGCGATGTCGCCCATGTTGGCCAGGGCCACACCGTGCCCGGCCAGGAGGTCGTTGAAGTCGCACAGGGGCAGGCCCGCCTCGACGGTGGCGGTGCCCGCCGCCGGGTCGACCGAACGGACCCCGGTCAGGGAGGTGGGGGAGAGGAGGAGGCCGTCGGTGACGGCCACGTCGGTGAAGGAGTGCCCCGAACCGACCATGCGGACCCGCAGGTCCTCGGCTGCGGCCGAGGTGACCGCAGCGGACACCGCCGCCGTGCTGCCGGGGGCCGCGGTACGTCGCGGGTGCGCCTGGTGGGTGCCCGCCCATGTGTTCCACGCCACATCTGTCATGCGGCGACATTACCCACCGGTCACTTGTGTGGCCAGGGGTGTCCTTCCCGGAGGCTCCCCCGCTCCCCGGGCGAGCCGGGAACCGGGGGAGTCCAAGACCACAGGTCGCTGAACCCGGGGGTCGCGCGAGCAGGGCCCGGGGAGCTGGTTTCATAAGGTCCATGAGGCCTTACGACGCGTTTCTGCTGATCTCCTTCGGTGGCCCGGAGGGCGAGGACGAGGTCATCCCGTTCCTGGAGAACGTCACCCGCGGGCGCAACATCCCCCGCGAGCGGCTCGCCGAGGTCGGGGAGCACTACTTCCTCTTCGGCGGTGTGAGCCCGATCAACCAGCAGTGCCGGGACCTGATCGCCGCGATCACCGACGACTTCTCCTCCAACGGGATCGACCTGCCCGTCTACTGGGGCAACCGGTTCTGGGCCCCGATGCTCACCGACACCCTCGCCACGATGCGGGACGACGGTGTGCGCCGGGTGCTCGCGCTGCCCACCTCGGCGTACTGCAACTGGTCGAGCCGCACCGCCTACGAGGAGGACATCGCCCGCGCCCGCGCGGCGCTGGGGGAGGACGCCCCCGAGGTCGACCTGATCCGCACCTTCCACGACCATCCCGGGTTCGTCGAACCGCTGGTGGAGCACACCCTCGCGGCCCTGGACGCCCTCCCCGAGGACCAGCGCCGGGGAGCGCGCCTGCTCTTCTCCGCGCACTCCATCCCCATGTCGATGGCGCAGGAGAGCGGCGGACCGGGCCAGGAGTTCGGCCCCGAGGGCGCCTACGGGGCCCAGCTCTCCGAGGTGGCCCGCCTGGTGGTGGACCGGCTCGACCGCGACTACCCCTTCGAGGTCGTCTACCAGAGCCGCAGCGGCCCGCCCAGCCAGCCCTGGCTGGAGCCCGACGTCAACGACCGCATGAAGGAGCTCGCCGCGGAGGGCGTACCCGCCGTGGTCGTCGTCCCGCACGGGTTCGTCTCCGACCACATGGAGGTCAAGTTCGACCTCGACGTCGAGGCGCGCGAGACCGCGCGGAACCTCGGCATCGGCTACGAGCGCGCGCTCAGCCCCGGCACGCACCCCGCGTTCGTGTCCATGGTGACCGACCTGGTCCGCGAGTACACGGGCGAGTCGGCCCCCCGGCGGCTGGGCTCGCTCCCGCGCTGCCAGGGCTGCGACTGCTGACCCGCGCGGGGCCGCGGGAACGACACGGACCGGCCCGGTGACCCCGGACGGCCCCGGCGGTGACCGGAGGCCCGTCCCCCGGCGCGGGCGGGCCTCCCGGCCCCGGACGGACGCGGTTGTCCACAGTTGCCGGAGGGGCCTTCCCACCGCCCCGCGGCCCGGCGCATCCTGGAACCGGGTCCCGTCGCGCGGTCGCGTCGGGGTCTGGGGGAGCGCGGTCGCGGGGTGCGCCGGTAGGTTGGGTAAACGCTGCTGACAGCGCCCGTTCGCGGGATGCCCGAGCCAGTGGCCGCCCAGGATCTGCGGGTCCCCCCGGATCACGAGTCGACGTTCAGGAGTATGTGTCTTGGTTCGTTCCTGGTATGAACTGCCGGAGTACGTCCGACTTCGCCGCGTCAACGGTCTGCGCCTCTCACCGGACGGCACCCGTCTGGTCGCACCCGTCAGCGGCCTCGCCCCCGATGCCAAGTCCTTCCGCAGCGCCCTGTGGGAGATCGACGTCAACCCCGGGTCCGAGGGAGGGGGCGCCCCCAGGCGCCTCACCCGCTCCGCCAAGGGCGAGAGCGGTGTCGGCTTCCTCCCCGACGGCTCGGTGCTCTTCACCACCGGCAGACCCGACCCCGAGGCCAAGGCCGAGGACAAGGCGGGGTCCGCCCTGTGGCTCCTCCCCGCCGACGGCGGTGAGGCCCGCCAGGTGGCCTCCCGGCCCGGGGGGGTCGGTGCCTTCACCGTCGCCCGGGACTCCGGCCTGGTCGCCTTCGCCTCCGACGTCCTCCCGAACAGCGAGGACGAGGAGGATGACAAGGAGGCCCGCAAGGACCGGGAGGAGGCCGGGGTGAGCGCCATCCTGCACGAGGCGCTCCCCGTCCGCTCCTGGGACAGCGACGTCGGCCCCGACCACCCCCGCTACTTCGTCGCCGCGCCGCCCTCCGACGACGACGCCCGGCTCGGCGCCCCCCGCGACCTCACCCCGGACGCGGGCATGGCACTCCTGGGCGCGGGCGGCTCCCTCACCCCCGACGGCGCCACCCTCGTCACCGAGTGGCGGGTTCCCGTCGGCGGAGGGGCCCACCGCACCGACGTCGTCGCCATCGACACCGCCACCGGTGCGCGGCGCACCCTCGCCACCGACCCCGCCTTCGACTTCGGGCGCCCGCAGGTCTCACCGGACGGCGGACACGTCCTCCTGGTCCGCAGCCACGAGGGCCAGTACGACGGCGAGCCGCGCGACGAGACCGCGTGGCTGGTCGACCTGGCCACCGGAGAGGGCCGCGACCTGCTCCCCGGCCACCAGATGTGGCCGCGCGAACTCGCCTGGGCCGCCGACTCGGGCTCCGTGTTCGTCGTCGCCGACGAGAACGGCCGCCGCCCCCTCTTCCGCGTCGACACGGCGACCGGGGCGGTCACCCGGCTCACCGGCGACCACGGCGCCTACAGCGGACTCAACCCGTCCCCCGACGGCCGGTACGTGTACGCGCTGCGCGACGCCTGGGACGCCCCGCCCGCGCCCGTGCGCCTGGCCTCGGACGCCGAGGACGGACAGCCCGCGTACCTGCGCACCCCCGGCTCCGAACTGACCATGCCCGGGACCCTGACCGAGGTCGAGACCACCGCCGACGACGGCACCCGGATCCGTTCCTGGCTCGTCCTGCCGGAGGAGGCCTCCGCCGAGTCGCCCGCACCGCTCATGCTGTGGGTGCACGGCGGCCCGTACATGAGCTTCAACGGCTGGTCCTGGCGCTGGAACCCGTGGCTGCTCGCCGCGCGCGGCTACGCCGTGCTGCTGCCCGACCCGGCGCTGTCCACCGGCTACGGGCAGGACATGCTCCGTCGCGCGTGGGGCCAGTGGGGGCCGCGCACCTACGCCGACGTCATGTCCGTCACCGACGCCGTCGAGGCCCGTGAGGACATCGACGCCGAGCACACGGCCATGATGGGCGGCTCCTTCGGCGGCTACATGGCCAACTGGATCGCGGGGCACACCGACCGCTTCAAGGCGATCATCTCGCACGCGTCCCTGTGGGGCCTGGACGGTTTCAGCGGGACCACCGACTATCCGCCGGTGTGGGAGCAGGAGTTCGGGACCCCCCTGGACCGGCCCGAGCGCTACATCCTGAACTCGCCGCACCTGCACGCGGCGCAGATCCGTACACCCATGCTCGTCATCCACGGCGACAAGGACTACCGGGTGCCCATCTCCGAGGGGCTGCGCCTGTGGCGCGACCTGCTGCTCCACGAGGTGGACGCCAAGTTCCTGTACTTCCCGGACGAGAACCACTGGATCCTCACACCGGGGAACGCCCAGATCTGGTACCAGACCGTCTACGCCTTCCTCGACCACCACGTGCACGGCAAGGAGTGGATCAGGCCCGAACTGCTCTAGGTGTACTGACCTGAGAGGTGAGGTACGCGGGGATCCCCCGCCGACCCACGTG
>NZ_JBHXQY010000164.1:0-2333 GCF_042716955.1 Nocardiopsis sp. NPDC058631
CGGCCGCGCCCTTCCCAGCCGGACGCTGATCTGGACGGCGGGCGTCACGCCCAGCCCGCTCATGGAGACCCTGGACAAGCCCGTGCGGGCCGGGGTCAGCCGGCCAGCGCGGTGTCGATGGCGTTCATGAGGCTGCCGTTCGCGTCGTCGCCGTCGATGGACCAGATCATCACGCCGCCGAGGCCGTTGGCCTGGGCCCAGTCGGTCTTCTGGGCCATGGAGGTCTCGTCGTCGTAGTTCCAGAGGGTGGAGCCGTTGTAGAGCCAGGCCGTGCCCAGTTCGTCGTCACGGTGCAGCTCGTATCCGGTCAGGTCCTTGAGGAGTTTCCAGTCCTGGATCCCGGCCTCGTAGCGGCCGGGGGCGGCACCGGTGGCGGGCTGGAAGAGGCCGTCGCCGTTCGGCCCGGCAGGGACCCCGGTCCAGCCGCGTCCGTAGAAGGGCACCCCGAGGACCATGTCGGCGGGTTCGACGCCGTGGTCGAGGTAGGCCTGGACCGTGCTCTGGGTGGAGTAGACGTCGGGCCCGGGGTCGTCGGGGTGCTCGACGAGGTTGGACTGGTGGTTCGCGGTGTTCTCCCAGGCGCCGTGGTAGTCGTAGCCCTGCACGGTGATGAAGTCGAAGTCGGTCATCAGCGGTTGCATCTCGAAGCCGAGGTCGATCTTCTCCGGGTCGGCGGGCAGGAAGGCGGTCAGTTCGTGCTCGCGGCCGGTCTCGGCTCCGAGCGCGTCCAGCTGGTCGCGGAACTCGGAGACCAGGGCGGTGAAGTTCTCCTTGTCCTCCGGGCGGATGGTGTTGTGCTCGTGCCCCGCGGATCCGGGCCACTCCCAGTCGAGGTCGATGCCGTCGAAGACGCCCTCGGCGGAGCCGGGGCCGCCCGCACCGTCGAAGAGCGGGAGGTTGCCGCGCAGGAACTGGTCGATGCACGACGAGACCATGCGCTCGCGGGACTCGGCGGTCAGTGCGGCGTCGGAGAAGTGCTCGGACCAGGTCCAGCCGCCGAGGGAGATGTTGACCTTCAGGTCGGGGTACTGCTCCTTGAGCTTGAGGAGCTGGTTGAAGTTGCCGCGGAGGGACTGGTTCCAGGTGTCGGCCACACCGTCGACGCTCTGGTCGGCGGTGAAGGAGCGCCCGTAGTCGGCCCAGGCGTCGCCCTGGCCCAGCTGGTTGGCCATGAAGCACTCGCCGTTGGCGTTGATGTTGCCGAACGCGTAGTTGATGTGGGTCAGCTTCTCGGCCGTGCCGGACGTCTCCAGGTTCCGGACGAGGTAGCCGCGGTCGTAGATGCCCCACTGGGTGAAGTACGCGACGCGGCGTTCCTGGGGAGGGTCGGTGGGGCCGCCCCCGGCGTCGGTGGTGGCGCTGACGGCGGCTGTCTCCGGGCCCCGGTTGTTGGAGCTGTCGTAGGCGCGCACCGTGAACGTGTGCTCGGTCTCGGGGGCCAGCCCCGTGACGGTCGCCGAGGTGGTGGTGACGGCGCGGACGACATCCCCGCCGGACAGGACCTCGTAGCCCGCGACGGCGACGTTGTCGTCGGCGGCCTCCCAGCCCAGGGTCACGGTGGTGGAGGTGGTGCCGGTGACGGCCAGCCCGGTCGGTGCGGTGGGCGGCTCGGTGTCGTCCTCACCGGGCTCCCCGGAGCAGCTGTTGCCGTTGATCAGGCAGTTCACGGGGACTGTGTCGCCGCCGCCGTGGGTGCCGTTGAACCCGATGGAGTAGCTGCCGCCCGCGGGGACGTCGGCGCCCCACGGGGGAGGGGTGAGGGTGTGGGTGCCGCCGGACCGGGTCAGGGTGGCGTTCCACAGGGACGTGATGGCGGTACCGGAGGGCAGCCCGAAGTCGACGGTCCAGTCGGACAGGGGGGTGTCGGACGCGTTGGCGATGGTGATCTGTCCGCCGTAGCCGGTCTCCCAGCGGCTGGTCTCCACGTAGGTGACGGTGACGCCGGCGGTGTCGGCGGACGCGGGGGCGGGGGACAGGGCGAGGGGGACGGCGATGACGGCGGCTGCGAGCGCCGCGAGGCGGTTCCTGAGTCGTCGTGCTCTCACTGGTTGCTCCTGGTGCGTGAGCGGTGTGGGGGTGCCGTTCGCCGCGGGGTGTCTCGGACGGCGTTCGGCAGCGGGGTGTGCGCCCAGGGAGTGCGGTGATCGGAGCTGACCGGGACCGGGTCGGGGGTGCGCGGGAGCGGTGGCGTGTGGGTGGCAGGGGCATGGGGGTTCCTCCCGCTGGGGGTGGAGGAGGGGGTGGGGGGCGGGGGGGGGGCGGGGCCCCCCCCCGCGGGTCCGCCCGGCGGGGGGGGCCACCGCCCGGCCCCCCCCGGCAGCCCCCGGCAGCCC
>NZ_JBHXQY010000164.1:2343-8039 GCF_042716955.1 Nocardiopsis sp. NPDC058631
GGCGGCGGGGCGGCGGGGGGGGGGGGCCCCCGGCCGCGACCGTCGCACATCGGTCCGCGCCGGCTGTGGCGTCGGTGCTCCCCGGATCAGAGCACCGGCGCCGCTCGGTCCCGGTCCGGGGGCACCGGACCGGGGGCTTCGGGGTCTCAGTCGGTCAGCGCCCCGTCGATGGCCGCCACGAGGCTGCCGTTCGCGTCGTCGCCGTCGATGGACCAGATCATCACGCCGCCCATGCCCTGGGCCTGGGCCCAGTCGGTCTTCTGGGCGACGGCGGTCTCGTCGTCGTAGGTCCAGAGCGTCTGGCCGTCGTAGAGCCAGGCCGTTCCGGCCTCGTCGTTGCGGTGGAGTTCGAACCCGTCGCCGACGAGCTCACGGAGGGCCTTCCAGTCCTCTGTGCCGGTGCCGTAGGTGCCCTGCGCGGGGCCGGTCGCGGGTTGGAAGAGGCCGTCCCCGTCGGGTCCGGGCTCCACACCGGTCCACCCCTGGCCGTAGAAGGGGATGCCCAGGACGAGCTTGGCCGGGTCGACGCCGCGGTCGACGTAGGCCTGGTGGATGAGCTCGGACGAGATCACCGGTTCGGGGTCGCGGGCGTCGGTGACCAGGTTCGACTGGTGGTTGGTGACGGACTCCCACGTGCCGTGGTAGTCGTAGCCCTGGACGGTGACGAAGTCGAAGTTCGGCATGAGCGCGTCCAGCTCGAAACCGGCGTCCAGCCGCCAGCCGCCGGCGGGCAGGAAGGCGGTCAGCTCGTAGTGGCGGTCGTCCTCGGTGCCGCGCGCGTCCAGCTGGTCGCGGAACTCCTGGACCAGGGCGGTGAAGTTCTCCCTGTCCTCGGGACGGACGGTGTTGTGCGGGTTGCCGTCGGAGCCGGGCCACTCCCAGTCGAGGTCGATGCCGTCGAAGACGCCCCGGGCGGCGCCGTCGCCGCCCGCTCCGTTGAGCCGGGGCAGGTCGCCTCCGAGGTAGAGGTCGATGCAGGAGCTGACGAGCCGCTCACGCGACTCCTCGGTCAGCGCGGCGTCGGAGAAGTGCCGCGACCACTCCCAGCCGCCGAGGGAGATGCTGACGACCAGCTCGGGGTACTGCTCCTTGAGTTTGAGGAGCTGGTTGAAGTTGCCGCGCAGCGCCTGGTCGGGGTCGTCGGCGACGCCGTCGACGCTCTGGTCGGCGGGGACGGGGTGGCCGTAGTCGGCGAGGGCGTCACCCTGTCCCTCCTCGTCGGTCATGACGCACTCGCCGTCGGCGCCGACGTTGCCGAACGCGTACTGGATGTGCGTGAGCTTCTCGGCGCTGCCGCTGTCGACCAGGTCGCGGACGTGGTAGTCGCGCTCCGCGGGCCCCCACTGGGTGAAGTAGGCGACGGAGTAGCTGTCGTGGGAGGGGCCCCCGCCGCCCGCGCACGGGGAGCCGTTGACGAGACAGCCGACGGGGCCGGTGCCGCCGTCGGTGTGCAGGCCGTTGAAACCGAAGGAGTACTCGCCGCCCGCCGCGATGGTGGCGCCCCAGTGGGGCGGGGTGATGGTGTAGCCCTCGGCCGTGCCCGCCAGGCTCGCGTTCCACAGTTCGTGGATGCGGCTGCCGTCGGGCAGCGAGAACTCGACGGTCCAGTCGTCGACGGGGGCGTCCGAGGCGTTGTGGACGGTGATCTCACCGGTGTAGCCGGTGTTCCAGCGGGCCGACTCGACGTAGGTGACCGTCAGGTCGGAGGCGTTTGCCTCGGCTGCGGCGGCGGTGGACGGGGCGACCGCCAGTGGGGCGGCCAGCACTGCGGCGGCGAGGGCCGCGAGCAGGGTGCTGGAACGTCGTGCTCTCACGTCGGGAGATCTCCTGGTCATGAGCTGGGGGGTGGGGGAGCCCGTCGAACCGCCGAGCGTGTGGGATGGGCTGCGGCCGGTCGGGCGGGCGGAGTGCGCCGGTGCGCTCTCCTGACAGGGTGGTCCACGGGCGAAGTGAGGTCCGGGGATCGATCCGACGCCTCTGACGTGGGGGGATAAATTTTTAGGAAACTTAACTAATAATTACGGGTGGCGTCAACGGCCTCCCGCGAACTTTCTGGAGGAATCCCGCCCCGCTTTCGGCTTTTCCGAGCTGGAGGGGTGGACCGGCCTCCGGTGGCGTCCGTGTCCCCTTGTGGCCACCGGAATGCGTTGACTCCGCCTCGGTCGGATGCTAGATCCCGAGGCCGGAGGTCGCGGCGCACGGCGCCCTCCGGGTACGCCCTAGAGTGACGGCGTGGGAAACCCGTTGAATCTTCCGTTCGACCCGATCGAGCGCGCACACGACAACTGGACGCGCAGATGGGGTGCCTCGCCCGCGATGGCGGCGGTCACCTCGGTCATGCGCGCGCAGCAGATCCTCATCGGCGAGCTGGACGGCGCTCTCAAGCCGTTCGGTCTGACCTTCGCCCGTTACGAGGCACTCGTCCTGCTCACCTTCAGCGCCTCCGGCTCCCTGCCCCTGGGAAAGATCGGGGAGCGCCTCATGGTGCACCCGACCAGCGTCACCAACACCATCGACCGGTTGGAGGGGCAGGGCTTCGTGCGCCGCCGCCCCAACCCGAGCGACGGGCGCGGTGTGCTGGCCGACATCACCGACACCGGTCGCGCGGTCACCGAGGAGGCGACCCGGGCGCTGTTGGGCATGGACTTCGGGCTGGGTTGCTACTCCGACGAGGAGCTGTGGCGCATGCACGAGACGTTCACCAAGCTCAGGGTGGACTTCGGCGACTTCCCCGCGCCCGTCGCCGAGGGCGTCGAGGGTCGCTGACCCGCCCGTCCCGAGGAGGGGCGCCGCGGACGTCTTTCCTGTACATATTTAGTTGGACGTCCTACTATTTTGCCATGGCGAACACCACGAGCGACCCCACCGACGGCGGCGGAGCCCAGGAGATCGAGGCCGGGCGCGAGCGCTGGCAGCGCCGCTACGACGCGGCGCGCACACGCGACGCCGACTTCACGTCCCTGTCCGGACGCCCCCTGCAACCGGTCTACGGGCCCGCACCCGGCTCCGAGGTGCCCGGGTTCGAGCGCGTCGGCTGGCCGGGGGAGTTCCCCTACACGCGCGGCCTCTATCCCACCGGCTACCGGGGGCGGGCGTGGACCATCCGCCAGTTCGCCGGTTTCGGCAACGCGCGACAGACCAACGAGCGCTACAAGATGATCCTCGCCTCCGGGGGAGGCGGGCTCTCGGTCGCGTTCGACATGCCCACCCTCATGGGCCACGACTCCGACTCGCCCCACGCCCTGGGAGAGGTCGGCCACTGCGGGGTGGCGATCGACTCCGTGGCCGACATGGACCTGCTCTTCGACGGCATCCCGCTCGGCGACACCACGACCTCCATGACCATCAGCGGCCCCGCCATCCCGGCGTTCTGCATGTACCTGGTCGCCGCCGAGCGGCAGGGCGTCGACATCCGCACGCTCAACGGCACGCTCCAGACCGACATCTTCAAGGAGTACATCGCCCAGAAGGAGTGGCTGTACCCGCCGGAGCCCCAGCTGCGGCTGATCGGCGACCTCATGGAGTACTGCGCGGAGCACATCCCCGCGTACAAGCCGCTGTCGGTGTCGGGCTACCACATCCGCGAGGCCGGGTCCACGGCCGCGCAGGAGCTCGCCTACACGCTCGCCGACGGCTTCGGCTACGTGGAGCTCGGACTCTCGCGCGGGCTCGACGTGGACGCGTTCGCGCCCGGGCTGTCGTTCTTCTTCGACGCGCACATCGACTTCTTCGAGGAGATCGCCAAGTTCCGCGCCGCCCGGCGCATCTGGGCGCGCCGGCTCAGGGACGTCTACGGAGCCCGGACCGAGAAGGCCCAGTGGCTGCGGTTCCACACGCAGACCGCAGGCGTCTCCCTCACCGCCCAGCAGCCCTACAACAACGTGGTCCGGACCGCGGTCGAGGCCCTCGCCGCGGTGCTCGGCGGCACGAACTCGCTGCACACCAACGCCCTGGACGAGACCCTGGCGCTGCCGACGGAGCAGTCCGCCGAGATCGCCCTCCGCACCCAGCAGGTCCTGATGGAGGAGACCGGGATCGTCAACGTGGCCGACCCGCTCGGTGGTTCCTGGTACCTGGAGTCGCTCACCGACGAGCTGGAGGCCGAGGCGGAGCAGATCTTCGAGCAGATCCTGCGGATGGGCGGGGGGCAGGACGCCGAGCACGCGATCGGCCCGATGACCTCCGGCATCCTCGCCGGGATCGAGAACGGCTACTTCAGCTCGGAGATCGCCGAGTCCGCGTTCCAGTACCAGCAGGCCCTGGAGAAGGGCGACAAGCGGATCGTGGGGGTCAACTGCCACACCAGCACGGTCTCCGGTGAGCTGGACATCCTCCGGATCAGCCACGAGGTGGAGCGCGAGCAGAAGCGCGAGCTGGCCGAGCGCCGGGCCCGGCGCGACGGCGCCGCGGTGGACGCGGCCCTGGCCGCCCTCCTCCAAGGGGCCCGGGCCGGAGACCGCAACCTCATCCCGCTGATCATGGACGCGGCCCGCGCCGAGGCCACGATGGGCGAGATCTGCGCCGCGATGGGGGAGGAGTTCGGGACCTACACCGAGGACCCGCGCTTTTGAGATCCGCGCCTCCCCAGACCCGCACGGGCCTCTCCGGAACCCTCCGGCGGGGCCCGTCGTTCGTACCGCGGGGGCCCGGGAGGGGAGGCCCACCCCCCAGCTCTCCCAGGGTGGTCCACGCCCTCCCCGCGGATACGGCAGGATGGAAGCATGCAGCCTTCGGACTTTTCACCGAACAGTGCCGTTGACCTCGGCGCGCGCAAGGCGGCCATGGAACGTGAGGCCAAACAGCGCGCGGCGGAGTCGGCGGGTCGATCCAACCCCTACGCCTTCGACGTCGACGAGTCCACCTTCCAGGCCCAGGTCCTGGAACGGTCCATGACCGCCCCCGTCGTACTGGCCGTCCTCGCCGGCTGGTCCGACCAGTCCAAGCAGTTCGAGGACGTCCTGGACAAGCTCTCGGCGGCCTCCGGCGGGAACTGGTTCCTGGCCAAGGTCGACAGCGACGCCAGCCCACAGCTGGTCCAGGCCCTCCGGGTGCCGACCAGCCCGATGATCATCGTGGCCGTCCAGGGGCAGCTCCTGCCCGGACCTGCGGGTCCGGCGACCGAGGAGCAGCTGACCGGCTGGCTCACCGAGGCGTTCGCCGCCCTCCAGGAACAGGGTGCCCTGCCCCCGGGCCACCCCGGCACCCTGGCGGGTGAGCCGGGCCCCGAGGCAGCCGACGCCGGGCAGCCGGAGGAGCCGCAGGGGCGCCCGGTGGACATCGAGGCACAGGAGGCTCTGGACCGGGGCGACTTCGACGCCGCCGCGGCCGTCTACGCCAAAGCCGTCGAGGCCGACCCGGGAGACACCGAGTCGCGCAGCAAGCTCGCCCAGGTCGGCCTGGTGGGCCGCCTCCAGGAAGTGGACCCCGACGCGGCCCGTGCGGCCGCCGACGCCGACCCGGCGGACGTGGGCGCCCAGACCACCGCGGCCGACATCGACATGTACGGCGGCAAGTTCGAGGACGCCTTCGACCGCCTCATCGCCACGGTCAGGATCACGCGCGACGACGACCGCGACCGGGCGCGTACGCACCTGCTCGGGCTGTTCGACCTGCTGCCGCCCGGCGACCCGCGTGTGAACGCGGCCCGGCGCAAGCTCACCTCCGCGCTGTTCTGACGGGGCAGCCAACCCCGGCCG
>NZ_JBHXQY010000165.1:0-7325 GCF_042716955.1 Nocardiopsis sp. NPDC058631
CCGATCGTGACGCGCTCGGCGGAGGAGATGCTCCGTCTGGTGCCCAACGAGCTCCGCAACGCCAGCTACGGCCTCGGGGCTCGCAAGTGGCAGACACGGGTCCCGCCCGGGGCGGACCCGTCGTCCCCGCTCCCGTCCCCCGCGCCTTCCTCAGGCCCCTGCCGCCTCCCTGTCGGCGGCGGGGGCGGGAGCCGTGCGTTCGGCGCGGGGCAGCGTCAGGGCGAGGAGCACCGCGAAGGCGCACAGTGCGGCGGTCAGCGGCCACACCGGCCCGTAGCCTCCGGCGGCGTCACGGACCACTCCGCCCAGCACCGCCACCGCCCCGGCCCCGACCTGGTGGAAGGCGTTGACCCAGCCGAAGACGATCGCCCCGTCCGCGCCGAACATCCTCCTGCACAGCAGGATGGTCGGCGGCACCGTGGCCACGTCGAGCAGGCCGAACACCACCGCGAAGCCGACCATCACCGGCCCCGCCTCCGGCCCGAACAGGGCCGGGAGCAGCACCAGGAGCACCCCGCGGGCGCCGTAGTAGCCGACCAGCAGCGCGCGCGGATCGACGCGGTCGGTCAGCCACCCGGAGACGACCGTCCCCACCAGTGAGAACACCCCGATCACCGACACCAGGCCGGCGGCGGCGGTGACCGCCATCCCGTGGTCGTGCGCGGCGGGCACGAAATGCGTCCACATGAGGCCGTTCGTGGTGGCGCCGCACACCGCGAACATGCCCGCCAGCAACCAGAACCCGGGGCGGCGCGAGGATGTGGCCAGGACCCGCAGGGTCCTGCGGGCCGCGCCCGACCGGGCGCGCGCCTCCCGCCGCCGCCCGCCCGGCGCGGCCGTTCCCGGTCCCCCGGGTTCCGGCGCGCCGTAGGGAAGGAGTCCCACGTCGGCCGGGCGGTCCCGCAGGACCAGCACCGCCACGGCCACGAGCACGAGGGCCGTCATCCCCAGTGTCACCACCGCCGGGCGCCAGGAGTGGTGGTCCACGATCCACGCCAGGACGGGCAGGAACACCAGCTGGCCGAACGCGCTCGCCCCGGTCAGCGCCCCCAGCACCAGCCCCCGCCGGGCCGTGAACCAGCGGTGCGCGACCGTGGCCGCGAAGGTCATGGCCAGCGATCCGGTCCCCGCTCCGATGATCAGCCCCCAGTACAGGGTGAACTGCCAGGCCTCGGTCATCGACACGGTCAGGGCCGACCCGGCGGCGACGGCCGACAGTGCCCCGACCACCGTGCGGCGGACACCGAAGCGGTCCATGAGGGCCGCGGCGAAGGGGGCGACAAGTCCGTACACCACCATGTTCACCGACGCCGCCGCGCCGATGGAGGTCCGCGACCAGTGGTACTCGTCGTGCAGTGGTCCCGTCAGCAGGCCGGGCACGGCGGAGAAGGCCGCGGCGCCCACGATGGTGAGGCAGGCGGCGAGCGCGACCCACCAGGCCCGGTGGACCAGGGGTTTCCGTGTGTTCTCGGTCATGGGTCCAGCGTCCGCCGCGGGGGCGCCCCGGCGACAGTGACCCGAAAGCCAACATGCGCAACAATCGGGCCATGCACCCCTCTCCGAGCCCCACCGCCGCCCCCCGGCTCCACCGCGTCGCCGTGCTCGTCAGGGAGGGTGTGCTGCCCATCGAGGCCGGGATCGTCCACCGGCTCTTCGGCCAGTCGCGCGACGCCTCGGGCCGCCCCCTCTACGAGGTGGTCACCTGCGCCCTGCGTCCGGGGGTGGTCCGCACCGACACCGACTTCACCCTCAACGTCGCCCACGGCCCCGAGGCACTGGACCACGCGGACACCGTGGTCCTGCCCGCCGCCGACGAGGACTACGCCGAACGCCCCCACGACCCCCTCGACCCCGGGCTCGCGGCGGCCCTGGCCAGGATCTCCCCGCGCGCCCGGGTCGCCTCCATCTGCACCGGCGCGTTCGTCCTGGCGGCGGCGGGGATGCTCGCCGGGTGCAGGGTCACCACGCACTGGAAGTCGGCCGGGTTCTTCCGCGCGATGTACCCGGACCTCGACCTGGACCCGGACGTCCTGTACACCGACAACGGCCGGGTGCTCACGGCCGCGGGGGTGGCCTCCGGCATCGACCTCACCCTGCACATGATCCGTACCGACCACGGGTCGGCGGTCGCCAACGAGGTGGCGCGCGGCACGGTCGTCCCCCCGCACCGCGACGGCGGCCAGGCGCAGTACATCCGCCGCCCCGTCCCCGCTCCGGAGCGCTCCGCCACCGGGCGGGCCCGCGCGTGGGCGCTCGACCACCTGCACCTGCGGCCCGGGTTGGAGGACCTGGCCCGGCGCGAAGCGATGAGCGTGCGCACGTTCACCCGCCGGTTCCGCGACGAGGTGGGCCTCTCCCCCGCCCGGTGGCTGGCCGAGCAGCGGCTCGACCTGGCCAGACAGCTCCTGGAGGAGTCCGACCTCCCGGTCGACCGGATCGCCGAGCGGGCCGGGTTCGGAACGGCGGCCTCCCTGCGCCAGCACATGCACTCCGGCCTCGGGGTGTCCCCCAGCGCCTACCGGCGCACGTTCCGCGGGCCGGGCGGCACCGGACGGCGGGCGGCCGTGCCGGACGCCGACGGCCGCTGAACACACCGCGGGCGCGGCGGGTCGGACACGCCCCCGGGCGCGATGTCGCCCCCTCCCCTGGCAAGGAACCCGCGCGAACCGGTGCGAACCGGCCCTGGAACGGGTAACGCGCAACAGTGGGTCCGGGACCCACGAACACGCCTACCCCCGGGAGTCCCCGTGAAGCTCTACGCCCAACACCCCGTGCGCGCACTCGTCCAGATCACCTCGGACGTGCTCGCCCTGGTCTGGATCTACGTGTGGGTCAGGGCGGCCCTGTCGCTCCGCGAGGCCATCCTCACCCTGGACCGTCCGGGGGAACTGCTGGAGAGCACCGGCCAGGGGTTCAGCGAGCACATGACCAGCGCCGCGGAGCAGGCCCTGAGGGTGCCCCTCGCCGGGGAGGCCCTGGCCACCCCGTTCAGCAGTATGAGCGAGACCGGGGAGTCCCTGACGTCGGCGGGCGACTCCTTCCGGGAGTCGGTGGCCTCGCTCGCGCTGACCCTTCCGCTGCTCACCGCCTCGCTCCCGCTGCTGCTGATCGCCGCGACGTGGCTGCCCGCCCGGGCACGCTGGGTGCGACAGGCCAACGCGACCCGGCGGCTGCGCGCGCTCGCCCCGCAGGCGCGTTCGCGGCTCCTGGCCCTGCGCGCCCTGTCATCGGTGGCGCCGTCGAAGCTCGTCGGCGTGCACGAGGACCCCGCGGGCGCCTGGCACGCCGACGACAGGGGGGCCGTCGACGCGCTGGCCGACCTGGAACTGCGGCGCCTGGGGCTGCGCACCCTCTGACGCGGGGCGGCCGGTCCTTTCGCCCCGGGAACGTCGGTCCCCGTGCCTAGGCTGGAGAGGCCACCGCACCCCCGGGAGACCGCATGCACCTGTCCGCCCTGCTGGACTTCGACGCCGTTCCCCTGGACTCCGACGACGCCGTTTCCGTCCTGCTCGACATCACCGCCCCGGAGCGCGAGGAGGACACCGCGCGCCCGCCGGCCACGTTGCAGGTCGTCCTGGACCGGAGCGGTTCCATGGGCGGCAGCCGCCTGGAGGGCGCGGTCCGCGCGCTGCGCGGCCTCGTGGACCGGCTCGCGCCCTCCGACAACTTCGGCGTGGTCTCCTTCGACGACCAGGCACGCGTCGAGATCCCCTCCGGCCCCCTCACCGACCGGGCGGAGGCGCACCGCCGTATCCGCGCCCTGCGCGCGGGGGGCGGCACCGACCTGTCCAGCGGCCTGCTGCGCGGCGTCCAGGAGGCCCGCAGGGCGGGCGGTGAGCGGGGCGCCACGCTCCTGCTGATCTCCGACGGGCACGCCAACCAGGGTGTCACCGCGCACGACCTGCTCCGACAGGTCGCGAGCGACGCCTACGCCCACGGGGTGACCACGACGACCCTGGGCTACGGGCTCGGTTTCGACGAGGCGCTGCTCGGAGCGGTCGCCGACGGCGGCTCCGGCAGCGCGCTCTTCGCGGAGAACCCCGACACGGCGGGCGGCCTCATCGCCCAGGAGGCCGAGTACCTCCTGGCCAAGACCGCGCAGGCCGTGTCCCTGCGGGTACCGGTCGGCCCCCGCCTGCGAGCCGTCGGCGTCGTCGGCGAGATGCCCTCCCACCGGTTGCCCGACGGATCGGTCGTGGTCGAGCTCGGCGACTTCCACTCCGGCGAGCGCCGCCGCCTCCTCCTGCGCCTGGAGGTCCCGGGGCTGTCATCCCTGGGAACCGTCACCGTCACCAGCCTCGAAGCCACCTACGTCGACCCGGCGACCCTCGCCACGTACACCGCGACCCTGCCGGTCACCGTCGACGTGGTGCCGGGTGAGCAGGCCGCGGCGAGGGTGCCAAGGCCCGAGGTCCGCACCGAGGAGTCGCTCCAACGGGCGCAGACCGCCAAGCGGGAGGCGGGCGAGGCCCTGCGCCGCGGCGATCGGGGCACCGCCGCCGACATCCTCGACCGGGCGCGCCGCGACCTCGGCGGTATCGCGGGCCACGGGGCGCCCCCTCCCCCCGATGTGGCCGCGCAGTCCGCCGAGCTGGGGCTGATGGCGGAGAGGGCGCGCACCGACGACGCCTCGCGCACGTCCAAGACGCTCTACGCCAGCCAGTCCGGCTACTCCCGCAAGCGGGGGCGCCGACAGCGGCCCGCCGACGCCCCCGGGCGCGACGGAGTCATCCGCGGGGAGCAGACCGACCGGGGCCGTCCCGCCCCCGACCGTGCTCCCCCCGCTGCCGACGGGCGCGCGCCGGGCTCCCCCGCCGGGCCGCGCCAGGACCCGGAGCCGCCCCAGGCCTACTACTGAGCCGCCCGGGACCGGGCCGCCGGCCCCGGTCACCGCGCTAGGGAACCTGGTAGGAGGAGTCCCGGACGTCGGTGATGGCCATGTGGCCGGGCGCGTGGCCGATCGCGAACTCCGGCGCGGAGGCGGTCACCGCCGCCTGGGGGGTCACACCGCACGCCCAGAAGACGGGGATCTCGCCCGGCCGCACCTCGACCGCGTCACCGTAGTCGGGCCGGTCCAGGTCCGTGATGCCCAGCGCCGCCGGGTCGCCCACGTGGACGGGGGCGCCGTGCACCGCCGGGTAGCGCGACGTGATACGTACCGCGTCGGCGACCTGGTGGGCGGGGATCGGCCGCATGGAGACGACGAGCGGGCCCCGGAACCTGCCTGCCGGACGGCACTCCCTGTTGGTCGCGTACATGGCGACGTTGCTGCCCGCCTCGATGTGGCGGACCGGCACGCCGGCCTCCAGGAGCGGGGTCTCGAACGTGAAGCTGCACCCGATGAGGAAGGCCACCAGGTCGTCCCGCCACAGGTCGGTGACGTCGGTGCGCTCCTCCACGAGCGCGCCGTCGCGGTACACCCGGTAGGCGGGCAGGTCGGTGCGCAGGTCGCCGTCGAACACCGACGCGTCGACCCGGCCCGGTTCCGTGACGTCGAGGACCGGGCAGGACTTCGGGTTGCGCTGCGCGAACAGCAGGAAGTCGAACGCGGCCTCACGCGGGAGCGCGATGAGGTTGGCCTGCGCGTACCCCGGGCTGTACCCGGAGGTCGGCACCCTCAGCCCCTCGCGGAACAGCGCGCGGGCCCGGGCCGGGGAGAGTTCCGCCGGTGGGGTCATGGTCTCCTGCCTCTCGTCGCGGCCTGTGGGGGTCCGGCCGTCCCGGCCCCGGTCCGCCTCACAGGGCGAACCGGATCCGGCTGCCGGGGCGGGCCTGCGCGGCCTTGGGCAGGTCCGCCGTGCGCACGACGGCCACCACCGGGTAGCCGCCCGTGACGGGGTGGTCGGCGAGGAACAGTACGGGCTCGCCGCCCGGCGGGACCTGGAGGGAGCCCACGACCATGCCCTCGCTGGGGAGCTCTCCCGACCGGGAGCGTGCGCGTTCGAGGACGGGTCCGGAGAGTCTGGTCCCCACCCGGTCGCTGCGGGAGGTCACCTCGTACTCGCCGGTGAGGAGCGTGGTGATCGCCTCGTCGGTGAACCAGTCGTCGCGCGGTCCCAGCTCGACCCCGAGCGTGGCCTCGGACCCGCCGACGGGAGCCACCGCGGCCTGGTCGACGACGGGGAAGGCGGAGGGCGCCGGCCCCACCGGCAGCACGGTGCCCGCCACGGGCACCTGCGGGCCGAGCCCGGCGAGCACGTCGGTGCTGCGCGACCCGAGGACCGGGGGGACGTCCACGCCGCCGCGCACACCCAGGTAGGTGCGCAGGCCCCGGGCGGGCGTACCGAGGGTGAGTTCCGCGCCGTCCGGCAGGTGCAGGACCGTGTTCACGGCGGCTCCGCGCCCGTCCACGGTCACCGGTACCTCGGCTCCGGTGACGGCGACCGTGACCGGCCCCCGGGCGCGCACGCGCAACCCGCCCAGGGTGGCCTCCAGAGCGGCGGCTCCCGCGGGGTTGGCGAGCAGCCTGTTGGCGAGGGCGTAGGAGGCGGCGTCCGCGGCTCCGGAGCGGCCCACGCCCAGGTCGGCGTGCCCGAACCGGCCCGTGTCCTGCACCGTGGCCAGAGGGCCGGTGGCGATGATCTCCAGGGCCCTCATGACGCTGTCGCCCCCGTCCGCGCGCCGGTGTCCGTGGCCGCGGCGCCCGCGTCCGTGAAGCGCACGCGGACCCCGGGGCGCAGCAGGCCGGGGGGTTCGCGGTCGAGGTCCCAGATCCTGGCCCCGGTCCGGCCGAGCAGCTGCCAGCCGCCCGGGGAGCTGCGCGGGTAGACGCCGGTGAACTCCCCTGCGAGGGCGACCGAGCCGGCGGGGACCCGGGTGCGGGCCTCGCTCCGGCGGGGGACGTGTAGGCGCGGGTCGTCGCCGACCATGTAGCCGAATCCGGGGGCGAACCCGCAGAAGGCGACCGTCCAGGTGGCCGAGGTGTGCGCCCGGACCACGCCCTCCCGGGTGAGGCCGGTCAGGCGGGCGACGTCGTCGAGGTCCTCACCGTCGTAGACGACCGGGATGGTGACGGTGCCCCCGGCGGCCTGTTCCGTCCTCAAGGCCGGGGTCAGGGCGGCGACGGCCGACGCGACCCCCTCCGGGGGCGTACCGGGTTCGATGCGCAGCAGCACGGTGCGGGCCGCCGGGACGACGTCGGTGACCCCGGGGACGGGGTGCGCCTCCAGTGCGGAGCGCAGGGCCATGACCGCGGCCAGGTCCTCGACCTCCACCAGCACACCGCTGTCGGCACACTTCAGGACACGCAACAAGACTCCTCAACCTGGTGGTGGCGACCCTGCCTGCGACAGCGGGTCGTCTCCGTGCGGGGAGGTGCGCACCTG
>NZ_JBHXQY010000166.1:0-7293 GCF_042716955.1 Nocardiopsis sp. NPDC058631
TGTCCGTTTACGGGTTGGGCGGCCCCCCCCCCCCCCCCGGGGCCCCGGGCCGGCGTCCGGAGGGAACGCGTCCCGGGGCCCGTGGAGGCCCTGCGGAAGGTCGGTCGACCGCGGGGACCGGTAGAGACCGCGGCGCGGCGAGAGGCAGCCTGGGCGACGCGAGCCCGCAATGGTCCGCGGAACACGGCCTAGGAGGCCAGGTGGGCCAGCAGGTCCTGGCGGGTGAGAATGCCCACCGGCTTGCCGTCGCGCAGCACCACCAGGGCGCCGGAACCGCGCAGCAGGCGCACGCAGTCGCCGACCGGCGTGCCCGTGCCGACCGTGGCGAGCGGCTTGCCCATGTGTGTCTCGACCACGTCGTCCAGCTGGGCGCGGCCGTCGAACAGCGCGTCCAGGAGGTCGCGCTCGGCGATGGAGCCCACCACCTCGGCGGCCATGACCGGAGGCTCCTCCTTCATGACGGGGAGCTGGGAGACGCCGTACTCCCGCATGATCGCGACGGCGGTGCCGACGGTCTCGTCCGGGTGGCTGTGCACGAAGTCGGGCAGTGCGCCGCCCTTGGCGCCGAGGACGTCCCCGGCCGTGGCCTCCTCCGTGTCAGCGGTCAGGAACCCGTAGTCGGACATCCACTCGTCGTTGAAGATCTTGCCGAGGTAACCGCGTCCGCCGTCGGGGAGCAGGACGACGATGACGTCGTCGGGCCCCGCGTCCTTGGCCACGCGCAGCGCGGCCTCGACGGCCAGGCCGCAGGAGCCGCCGACCAGGAGGGCCTCCTCGCGGGCGAGGCGGCGGGTCATCAGGAAGGAGTCCTTGTCGCTGACCGCCACGATCTCGTCGCACACGGTCGTGTCGTAGGTGCCGGGCCAGATGTCCTCGCCCACGCCCTCGACCAGGTACGGGCGGCCGGTGCCGCCGGAGTACACGGAGCCCTCGGGGTCGGCGCCGATGATCTTCACCGCGCCCTGGGAGACCTCCTTGAGGTACCGGCCGGTGCCGCTGATGGTGCCTCCGGTGCCGATGCCCGAGACGAAGTGGGTGATCCGCCCCTCGGTCTGGTCCCAGATCTCCGGTCCGGTGGAGTGGTAGTGCGACTCCGGGTTCTCGGCGTTCTCGTACTGGTTGGGCTTCCAGGCGCCGGGGATCTCGCCGGCCAGCCGGTCCGAGACCGAGTAGTAGGACTCGGGGTGCTCGGGGGCGACCGTGGTCGGGCACACCACGACCTCGGCGCCGTAGGCGCGCAGCACGGACAGCTTGTCCGGCCCGACCTTGTCGGGGCAGACGAAGACGCAGCGGTAGCCCTTCTCCTGCGCGACGATCGCCAGGCCGATACCGGTGTTCCCGGAGGTGGGCTCGACGATGGTTCCGCCGGGGCGGAGCGCACCGCTCTTCTCCGCCGCCTCGACCATGCGGAGAGCGATGCGGTCCTTGACCGATCCTCCCGGGTTGAAGTACTCGACCTTGGCCAGGATCGTCGGCGCGAGCCCCTGCGCGACCTTCCGCAACCGGACGAGAGGGGTGTCCCCCACCAGGTCGATCAGTGAGTCGTGTACCCGCACTTGTGCTCCCTCAGCATCGTGGCGACCGGGTCTTCGGCCCGCCGTGTCCTCGCCCCGGCGGCGAGACCGGGGCCATGGGCCGGTCCGGCCCGTCCCACCCCGACTCTAACGTTTCCCACCAGGGTGTTCGGCGCGTGGAACGCGGTGCGGACCGGCCCCCGGGCCCGCCCCCGCGGACTGTCGGAGGCGGTTCCCGGGTCCGTGTGCCGCGGCGCCGTACGGTGCCCGGGGCTCGGGCGGTCTCACCCGGACGCCCGTCCTCCCCCGCGCCGAGGAGCGGAGGGTGTGCCGCGCAGGTACGTGACCCGCGGGTTCCCCGCCGGTAGCCTCGCACGTAACCGGCTCGCCCAGGGCAGGCGGGTCCGAGGACTCGGAGGTCGTCCTGTGCTGCGAGCCGCACGCGCACGGCGGATCGCCGCTGCCACCGCGTTCGGTGGCGGCGGACTCACACTCGTGGGGGGCGGCACGGTCGCGCTCCTCTACCTCCAGGCGAGGTGGGCCCGCCGCGCCGTCGGCACCACGGAGTGGGACCGCCCGGTCGTCAACGGCGTCTACGGCGACGGCGAGGGGCCACCGGTCCGGATGCTGATGATGGGCGACTCCACCGCCGCCGGGTTCGCGGTCGCCCGGGCCGACCAGACTCCCGGTGTCCTGCTCGCCGCCGGGATCGCGGCGGCGGCGGAGCGCCCGGTCCGCCTGCGCTGCACCGCCTCCCCCGGTGCCACCTCCGCCAACCTGGCCGCCCAGGCCGAACGCGCACGGGCTCTGGAACCGGGTGCGCGCTACGACGTGGCGATCGTCTTCATCGGCGCCAACGACGTCATCCGCCGCGTCCGCCCCAACGACGCCGTCGCACGGCTGCGCGAGATCGTGCGGGCGCTGGTCGGCCAGGGGACCGCCGTCGTCGTCGCGACCTGTCCCGACCTGGGGACGGTCCGCCCCATCGGCTGGCCGCTGCGCACGGTCGCCCGCCGGGCCTCGCGGCAGCTCGCCGCGGCGCAGACGATCGCCGTCACCGAGGTCGGCGGTCGCACCGTGTCCCTGAGCGACATCCTCTCCCACGATTTCCGGACGGACCCTACTTCGATGTTCGGGCCTGACCGTTTTCATCCGTCAGCTCGCGGGTACGCGCAGGCCGCGTTCGCGGTCCTGCCCTCCGCCTGCGCCTCCCTGGGGCTGCTCCCGGAACTGGACGAGGCACGTCGGACGCGGGGCATCCTGCCCGTCGACCGGGCCGCCGTGGTCGCCGCGGAGACTCCCGGCACGGAGGTCTCCCGCGCGGCTGCGCACGTCAGCGACCAGCCGTCGGGTGGGCGCGGCCGGTGGGCCGCGTTCATCCGGAGCCCCTTCCGGTTCCGGGCCCACGACGAACGCGAGGAGGGCGCCGCCGAACTCGGGGAGGCCCACACCGCGCAGCTCCCCGGCGACCCCGCCTGAAGGCCGACCCCGGGTGGCGTACGGAGGCGCCGGACGGGTTTACTTGTCAGTAACAAGACATGCTGTGGCCTGTCCCGGTGCGCCGATCGCCCGGCCGAAACCCACAGCCCGCACGCAGCACCCCAACCGATAGGGACGAAGCCCATGCCCGAAGCAGTCATCGTCGCCACCGCCCGCTCCCCGATCGGCCGCGCCTTCAAGGGCTCGCTCAAGGACATCCGCCCGGACGACCTGAGCGCCCAGATCATCGGGGCCGCCCTGGCCAAGGTCCCCCAACTGGACCCCGCGGGCATCGACGACCTGATGCTCGGCTGCGGTCTGCCCGGCGGCGAGCAGGGCTTCAACATGGCCCGCATCGTGGCGGTCCAGCTCGGTCTGGACACGGTCCCCGGCACCACCGTGACGCGTTACTGCTCCTCCTCGCTCCAGACCACCCGGATGGCGTACCACGCCATCAAGGCGGGCGAGGGCGACGTGTTCGTCTCCGCGGGCGTCGAGACCGTCAGCCGCTTCGCCCACGGCAGCAGCGACAACCCGCAGAACGAGAACCCGCTCTTCGCCGACGCCAAGGCGCGCACCGAGAAGCGCAAGGAGGGCGGCGCCCCGGCCTGGACCGACCCGCGCGAGGACGGCGTGCTGCCCGACGCCTACATCGAGATGGGTCAGACCGCCGAGAACGTCGCCCAGGCCACCGGTGTCTCCCGGCAACGCCAGGACGAGTTCGCGGTCCGCTCGCAGAACCTCGCCGAGAAGTCCCTCGACAACGGTTTCTGGGAGCGCGAGATCACCCCGGTGACCCTCCCCGACGGCACCGTGGTCAGCACCGACGACGGCATCCGCCGCGGCACCACCTACGAGAAGGTCGCCGGCCTCAAGCCCGTGTTCCGCCCCGACGGCACGGTCACCGCGGGCAACGCGTGCCCCCTCAACGACGGCGCCTCCGCCGTGGTCGTCATGAGCGACACCAAGGCCGCCCAGCTCGGCATCACGCCGCTGGCCCGCATCGTGTCCACCGGCGTGACCGGCCTGAGCCCGGAGATCATGGGCCTGGGCCCGGTCGAGGCCTCCCGCCAGGCCCTCGCCCGCGCCAACATGGCCATCGGTGACATCGACCTGGTCGAGATCAACGAGGCGTTCGCCGCACAGGTGCTGCCCTCCGCCGACCAGCTGGGCATCGACATCGACGGCACCCTCAACGTCAACGGCGGCGCCATCGCGATCGGCCACCCGTTCGGCAGCACCGGTGCCCGCATCACCGGGACGCTGATCAACGGCCTCCAGTTCCACGACCGGACGTTCGGCCTGGAGACCATGTGCGTCGGAGGCGGCCAGGGCATGGCGGCGATCTTCGAGCGTCTCAGCTAGGTTCCGCGCTCCACGTCGGCCCGAGGGCCCTCGGCCGCCCTTCGGATTCCGAATTCCGGTGGGCCCCGGGGGCCCTTGCCACATTTTCGGGCATTTCCGACAATTCGCCCATGGATGCCTCTTGCCCTCGGCGTCGCCGGAACACGCGTGGTTCGCCGACAGCACATCCGGGATCGTCTGTCAGGTCTTCCCAAGCGAACGTTCCCGCACCAGCAAGGTAAAAGCTGATGACCGGGGCTTGTCCGGGACGTGATCCTGATGCAGGGTCGCAGGTAAGTGCCACACACCAAAGCGCTGCCGGAGGTGCCTATGTCGGTAACCCACTCGCCGGAGATCCACGCCAAGCTCATCGAACGCATCCCGGTCGTCACCGGCCGAGGACTCCACGAGTGGTTCGACGCCCTCGACAAGGGACCGGGGCTGCTCCGCTGCCAGGACAGGTCCAACTGGCTCGCGGACGAGTACGAGTTGCCCCAGTGGTACGCACAGGCCCTCGTGACGGAGTACGACCGCCGTCGCAGGAACCGTTCGATCCCGGCACCGCGCCGCGAGAACGCCTGACCACAGGTTCCACGACCGTCACCGCACGCGACATGACGAAGGGGCCGCCACCCGGATCTCCCGGGTGGCGGCCCCTCGCCACGCGATGTGAAACCCCCTCGGCCACCGGCCGAGGGTCGCTACTCGGCGAAGATCGTCTTGATCATCCAGAGCAGGCGCAGGATCTCGATGTAGAGCCAGACCAGGGAGACGGTCAGGCCGAAGGCGAACTGCCACGCGAACTTCTCGGGGATCCCGGCGTTCAGGCCCTCCTCGATGCCCCGGAACTCCAGGGCGAGGGTGCAGGCCGCGATGACGACGAACACGAGGCCGACGATCAGGCCCAGCGGGCTGGGCTCGCGGATCCCGATGCCGCCGGAGATGAAGAAGCTGGCCACGAAGTTCACCAGCATGAGCGCGGCAGCGCCCATGGTGGCGTACATGACGACCTTCATGAAGCCGTCGGTCACCTTGATGATGCGGAACTTGTAGAGCGCCAGCATCACGGCGAACACGATGACGGTACCCAGCACCGCCTGGGTGACCAGGGCTCCGCCCGCACCGGCGTCACCGGTCGTCGCCTCCAGGGACGAGGCCAGGAGCGCCGAGAGCCCGCCGACGAGCAGGCCCTCCAGGGCCGCGTAGGCGAGGATCGCGACGGGGTTGGTGATCTGCTTGAAGGCGATCACCAGCCCGAGCACCAGGCCGCCGAGGCCACCGACGATCATCAGGCCCAGGGTCAGGCCCGGAGCGAAGGGGTCGAAGAGGAAGTAGTTGACGACGGCGAAGAGCGCGACGACACCGAGGGTCATTCCGGTGCGCACGACGACGTCGTCGATGGTCATCCGCTGCTCGCCGGCGCCCTGCACCGGTCCGCCCGGGTAGCCCTGCTGGGGGTAACCCTGCTGGGGATATCCCTGCTGCGGGTACTGCTGGCCGTAACCCTGCTGCGGGTACGGTTGTCCGTACCCCGGCTGACCGTAGCCCTGCTGACCGTACCCCTGGTGGGGGGCCCCGGCCGGGGCCTGCTGAAGTGCCCGCTTGAGGACGGGGTTGGAACTCCGCATCCGCATGTCTAGTAATGGCCTTTCACGCGTGGATTGCTGCCCACAAGGTAACGCACGGGACCGACACGGGGTTCCACCGGACAGATCACTGTTGGGAAACGGGGCGGGCCGCCGACGGCGGTGCCGCGCGGTGTGCGGAGCACCCGCCTCGGCGCGACGGGGACGTGGGACGACGCGGGCCCGTGCCCGCTCGGCGCGGCACGGGCCCGGGGCCGTCCGGGGGACGACGCTCCCTAGCTGCGCGTCACCAGCGAACGGGCGAGGAAGAGCACGTTGGCCGGGCGCTCCGCCAGACGGCGCATGTAGTAGCCGTACCACTCGGTGCCGTAGGGCACGTAGACACGCATCCTCATGCCCTCGGCGGCGAGGCGGACCTGCTCCGCGTCGCGGATCCCGTAGAGCATCTGGTACTCGTAGTCGTCGGCCGAACGGCCGTTGAGCTGGGCCAGCTCACCGGCGATGGCGACCATGCGCGGGTCGTGCGAGGCGACCATCGGGTAGCCCTCGCCCTCCATGAGGACACGCAGGGCGCGCACGTACGCCTTGTCGACCTCGGCCTTGTCGCGGTAGGCGACCGACTCGGGCTCGTCGTAGGCGCCCTTGCACAGGCGCACGCGGGAGCCGGCGCCGCTCAGGTCGCGGCAGTCCGCCACGGTACGGCGCAGGTAGGCCTGGAGCACCGCGCCCACGAACGGGAAGTCCTCACGCAGCTCGCGCAGGATCCCCAGGGTGGAGTCGACCGTGGTGTGGTCCTCCATGTCGAGGGTCACCGTGGTGCCGATCGCCTTGGCGGCCTCGGCGATCTGCCGGGCGTTCTCCAGGGCGGTCTTCTCACCGTCCCTGTCGAGGAACTGGCCGACGGCCGAGAGCTTGACCGACACCTCGGCCCGGTCTCCCAGACCGGCCTCGCCCAGTGCGGCGAGGAGGTCCTGGTAGGCGGTCACCGTCGCCGTGGCCTGCGCCGCGTCGGTGGTGTCCTCGCCCAGGAAGTCCAGGGTGACGTGGCGGTCCCTGGCCAGGTCCGCGACGGAGGGGAGCGCCTCCTCCAGGGTGGAGCCCGCCACGAACCTGTGGACCATGGCCCGGGTCATGGGCGTGCGCTCGACGATGGTGCGGCAGGTCGCGGACCTGGCTGCGAGCAGAAGGGGCTTACGAAGCATGGTGACCTCGAAGAAGACGTGCACGAGCCTGTGGGCTGGCGCGGACGGGGCAGCGGCCGGGGGGTGTCCCCGCGGGTGCCGGTGGATTCCTCGGGGGGCGGGAGGGCCCGCACCCCCTCAGGACGGGAGGGGGGGGGGGCCCGGGGCTACCCCAGGTGGGGGGAGGAG
>NZ_JBHXQY010000167.1:0-6655 GCF_042716955.1 Nocardiopsis sp. NPDC058631
GACCAACATCCGGCGCAAGCGGGGCGCCAAGCCCGAGGACCGCACCCGGAGCACGGGCACGACCCCCGTGGTGCCCGTGCTCACCGACCGCCGCTGCCGTCCGTCGTCCCCCGACGGCGGACGCGGCGGTCGGAGTCCGTAGGCCGCTGTCCCCGATCCGCCCGCCTGCTCAGTCCCGCGCGGGCAGGCGGGCCTCGCCCGCGAGCACGTTCGAGGTCAGCCGGCGCAACGCCAGCCGGGTCGCCTCGAACTCCTCCTCGGGGAGGTCGATGACGGCGCCGACCGCCTCCGGGATCCCCTCGGCCAGGGCCCGCAGCCGCGCACCCTCCTCGGTGAGGGTGACGCGGACCGAGCGCTCGTCGCGCGGATCCCGTCCCCGGTTCAGCAGCCCCCGCGCCTCCAGGCGCTTGAGCAGCGGGGTGAGCGTGCCGTAGTCCAGCTGGAGCACGGCGCCGATCTCCTTGACGGAGCACTCACCGCGTTCCCACAGCAGCATCATCACGAGGTACTGGGGATAGGTCAGCCCCAACGGCTCCAGCAGGGGCCGGTAGAGGTTGGTCACCGCGCGCGACGCCGCGTACAGGGCGAAGCACATCTGCTCGTCGACGGGAGGAAGCGGGAACTCGCCCGCGGGGGCGGGGGAACGGTCAGGCATCGGCAACATCGTAGTTACCTCCTACCCGATGTCAAAGCCCACAACTGTCTTGCACGCGAGGGAGAGCGGGACGGGGCGCCGAACGCCCGACAGGTGGGGGCTTCCGCATGTCCGGCTACGCCTCCTGGCGGGCAACAGCCTGGAGCGCCGTCCACTCGCCGCCGGGAAACACCAGGTGGCCGCGCTCGCGGTTCTGGGTGTCGCGCACGGCCGCGCCGGACGCGGTCTCAGCGATCTCCACGCACCTCCTACTGGTGCGGTGCCTGGTAGGGCAGCCTGCGCTTGACCACCTTGCCGGTGGCGTTGCGCGGCAACTCCTCCAGCACGACCACGTCACGCGGTACCGAGAACCGGCCCAGCGCGGTCCGCACATGCATCCGCACCTCGTTCGGGTCCACGCGCACACCCTCGTACGGCACCACGAACGCCGCGAACCGCTGTCCGAACTCCTCGTCCGGCACACCCGTCACCACGACCTCACGCACCCCGGGAATCGTCACGATCGACTCCTCCACCGGCCTCGGGAACACGTTCTCCCCGCCGGAGACGATCATGTCGTCGTCCCGGCCCGCCACGTGCAGCAGCCCGTCCGCGTCCACGTGCCCCCGGTCGCCGGTCTCCATCAGCCCGTCCGCGACCTTCTTGCTCCGGCCGTTCGTGTACCCGTCGAAGAGCATGTCGTTGCCGACGTGGATCGACCCCTCGACCCCGTCCGGCACCTCGGAACCGTTCCCGTCCAGGACCGCGATCCGCGTCCCCAGCGGAGGACGCCCGGCGGTCGTCGGCGACAGCCGCAGGTCCGTCGGCGTCGCGATCGTCGCCCACGACACCTCCGTCGACCCGTACAGGTTGTAGAGCACGTCCCCGAACTCGTCCATGAAGCCCGTGATCAGCTTCGGACTCATGGCCGAACCGCTGCACGCCACGATCCGCAGCGACGAGGTGTCGTACCTGGCGCGCGTCTGCCGGGGCAGGTCCATGATCCGCCGCAGCATCACCGGAACCGCGAACAGCACCGTGCACCGCTGCTCCTGGACCGTGCGCAGCACGTCCTCGGGCTCGAACAGCCGCCGCATCACCAGCGTCGCCCGCATCGACATGCCCAGCTGCACCCCCGCCAGGCCCCACGTGTGGAAGACCGGCGCCGAGACCAGGATGCGGTCCGACGAGCGCAGCGGAATACGGGACAGCACCGACGCCGCGTCCTGCGGGCCCTTCGGCGTCGGCCTCCGCGCGCCCTTGGGGGCGCCCGTCGTCCCCGACGTCAGCACGATCAGCCTGCCGGGCCGCTCCGGCGGACCCGGCTCCGACGCGGTGCTCTCCCGCGCCTCCCACGGCACCGTCGGACCCGGCCGCGCCGGCTCGCCCCAGGCCGTCACCCGGGCCACCTCGGGCGGAAGTCCCTCGTACAGGGGCTCGAACTCGGTGTCCGCGACGATCACCGCGAGCCCGTTGTCCACCGCGGCAGCCAACAGCTGGCCCGCCGACAGACCCGTGTTGAGCAGGACGGTGTCCGCCCCGAGACGGCCACAGGCCACCATCGTCTGCACGAACGCGCTGTGGTTGCGGCACAGCAGGCCCACGCGCGTTCCCCGACCCACACCCGCCCGGTGCAGCTCCCGCGCCAGCTGCCGGGCGCGCAGGTCCATCTCGCCGAAGGTCGTCGGTCCCCGCTCGTCGATGATCGCCACCGCGCCGGGGACGCGCTCGTTCGCAGCCGCGTACCCGCCGGCGATCGTGGCGCCCCACGTGCGCAGGGCACGGAGCTGGCGGACGACCCTGTCCGGACGGCCGAGGCTGAACACACCGGCGCGGACCAGGACCCGCACCGTTCTGAGGGTCTGTCGCAGTCGCGAGGGGACGGGAGGACCGGCGTTGGGCGCCATAGTGTCTCCGGAAGGGCAGCGGGGACGGGCGAAGCGTTCCGCGCCTCACCGGGGAGCCTTCGCCGCGTGACTCCCCGGAAGTACTGCGACCGTAGGCGACGAACCCCCGCCGTTTCTGCGCACCGGGGTGAGTCGCCGCCCGCCGTTCCTTGTCACCGGAGGACGAACGGCCCCGCTCACACCGACCCGGTCACATGTCGATCGTCAGCTCGTCGCTGCTCGGCTCGGCCGCCCCCTCCTCGGCCTCCAACGAGACGCACAGCTTGTCCGGCGAACCCATGCCCCCGGCCATCCCGGAGTGCATGCCCTCGTCCGAGGGCTCCAGCATCCCCGCCGACCGCGCACCGCTTCCGTCCAGCCACCACATCTGGTAGGCCATGCCGGCCGGCGCCGAGGGAAGCCCCTCCACCACCAGCATCGCCGAGTCCTTCTCGTAGGAGGCGAAGACCGTCGCCCGAGCCTCCCCCAGGGGCGCCTCCACCATCGCCGTGTCGGGGGCGGCGAGCAGGGCCTCCACCTCCGCCTTGTGCCGCGCCTCCGAGTCCATCCGCCGGTCCGTCGCCACCAGCGCACCCGCGAGCACCACGACGAGCAGGGCGCACGCTGCCACCAGCGTCCACGGCAGCCATCCGCGCCTCCGGAGCCTCAGCCGCACCACCGTCCCCGCGTCGTCCACCCGGGCCGGGGAGGCCTCCGGAGGCAGCTGCCGGGTCCGCCGGGCGGAGTCGAGGATCGCCTCCCACACCTCGGCCCGGGGCTCCCGGGCCTCCGCCCCGGCCAGCCGCACGGCCGTCTCCCGGAAGTCCGCGAGGTCGCGTCGGCAGTCCTCGCACTCCGCCAGGTGCAGCTCGGCGGACCGGGCCTCCTCCCGGCCCAGGGCGTTCACCGCGTACCCCGCGGTCAGTCCGTGCACTCCCGCGTCGCTCACACGCCCACCCCCAGGCAGTCCCGCAGCCTGATCAGACCGTCACGCAGCCGTCCCTTGACCGTGGTCAGCGGAACCCTCAGCAGCTCGGCCGCCTCCCTCTGCGTGTATCCCGTGTAGTACGTGAGCCGGACCGCCTCCCGCTGCGTCTCGGTGAGCCTGCGCAGACAACAGCGCACCTTCTCCCGCTCCAGACGGTGCTCGACCTGTTCGGGCACCGCGTCCCTGGGCGTCGTCTCCGGTTCGAGGCGCCCCGCCGCGGCCAGCCGCGTCGACGCGGCCCGTTCCGACCGGACCCGGTCCACGGCCCGGCTGTGCGCGATGGTCAGGACCCACCCGGGCACCGTCCCCCGCGACCGGTCGTAGCGGGAACACGTGCGCCACACCTCCAGGAAGACCTCCTGGCAGACCTCCTCCGCCTGCGCCTCGTCCAGCAGGACGCGGCGCGCGATCCCGAACACGGGACCGGACAGCTCGCGGTAGACCCCCTCGAACGCGGCCAGGTCGCCGAGGGCGACCCGTTGGATGAGGCCCGTCAGATGGTCCTCCTCCGCGCCACCGCCCTCGCCGGCGATGTCCGCCTTCCGGGGGCTCGAACCCGTCATCCGACTCATCGGTCACCGCCTTCCCTGCTCTCGTCCGGAATTCGGTGCGGGGCGTGCCCCGGCGACCCCCGCCCCCAGAGCGTGACCGCTTCGTTATTCGTTTCCCCGTCGCCCCGACCCCGCCCGCACCGAAGCAGGGGCATGTCCGACACCGAACGCCGCACCAGCCGAGGACCCGCCGCCATCGCCGGTCTCGTCTCCACGGGCTCCGCACTGGCCGCCGCCGAGGTGGCCGCCGCGCTGGTGACACGCCCCACCGCCGCTCCCCTCCTGGCTGTCGGGGACGCGGTCGTCGACCTCGCCCCGCTCCCAGTCAAGCAGTTCGCCGTCGACACCTTCGGCACGGCTGACAAGCCGGCCCTGCTCATCGGAACGGCGCTGCTGCTCGCGGTCGCGGCGGCCCTCATCGGTGCCGCGGCGGGGCGCCGCAGGGTCCTCGGCCCGGTGGGGATCGCCGCGTTCACCGCGGTGGGCCTGGCCGCGGCGCTCACCCGCCCCGACGCCGGTCCGCTCGACGCGCTGCCGACCCTGGCGGGCGCCGCCGTGGGCGCGGTAGTCCTCCTCCGGCTGTTGCGCGCTGCCGCCGGCCCACGGGGCGTCGTGACGCGGCAGGACCCCGCAGGAGGGGAGGGCCCGACGGCGCGAGACGCGCCAGCCGGGTTCGACCGGCGCCGCTTCGCCCTCCTCGCCGGGGCCGTCGCGGCGGTGTCGGCGGGCACCGGGACGGCGGCACGCCTCCTGCCTGCGGCGTCGCCCGGAGGCGGGATCACCCCCGCCAACGCGGTGATCCCACGGCCGACGGACCGGGCCGCGCCACTGCCGGACGGCGTCGACCTGGAACTGGACGGCCTCACCCCCTTCTTCACCCCGAACGGCGACTTCTACCGGATCGACACCGCGCTGTCGGTCCCCCGGATCGACGCGTCCACGTGGTCTCTGCGGGTTCACGGCCTCGGCGCGTCCGAGGAGCTGGTCCTCACCTACCAGGACCTGCTCGACCACCCCGACCTGTGCGAACGCGACATCACCCTCGCCTGCGTGTCCAACCCCGTCGGCGGGACCTACGTCGGCAACGCGCGCTGGATCGGGGTGCCCCTGGCCTCCGTCCTCGCACGGGCCGGTGCGCGCTCGCCCGCCGACGGCGGCCCGGCCGACCAGCTGGTGGCCAGGTCCGAGGACGGGATGACCATCGGCACCCCCATGGCCGAGGTCATGGACGGCAGGGACGCGCTGCTCGCGGTCGGCATGAACGGGCGGCCCCTCCCCCACGACCACGGGTTCCCCGTGCGCATGGTGGTCCCCGGCCTGTACGGATACGTGTCCGCCTGCAAGTGGATCACCGAGATCGAGCTGACCACGTTCGACGCGTTCGACGCCTACTGGGTGCCGCGGGGCTGGTCCGCGCGCGGCCCCGTCAAGACCCAGTCGCGCGTCGACACACCACGCGACCGGGCGGACCTCGGCCCGGGACGGGTGGCCGTCGCCGGGGTGGCGTGGGCCCAGCACACCGGGATCGACCGGGTGGAGGTCCGCGTCGACGACGGGCCCTGGACCGAGGCGCGGCTCGCCGGGGAGGCGGGCACCGACACCTGGCGCCAGTGGGTCCTCGACTGGGACGCCGAACCCGGAGAGCACACGATCACCGTCCGCGCGACCGACCGCGACGGACGGACCCAGACCCCTGACCGGGCGGAACCCGCGCCGGACGGCGCGACGGGGCACCACGGCGTCACCGTCACGGTGGCCTGACCCCGCCCGCCCGGACAGGTACCGGGACCACGCAGGTCCCGGGCGACAGCGGTACCGCGACAGCGGACCCCGACACACAGGAGACGAGAACCATGAGCGTGCCCACCACGAAGCAGCTGAGCCGACTCGTCGCGGCCGGGGCCATCAGCCTCGTCGCGGTCTTCGGCCTGGCGGCGTGCAACGACTCCGAGGGCTCCGGCGGGGACACGGTGGAGAACGAGGAGATGTCCGACGAGCCCATGGAGGACGAGATGGAGGAGTCGGACGACATGTCCGAGGAGTCCATGGACGAGGAGCCCATGGAGGAGGAGATGGAAGAGGAGCCCATGGAAGAGGAGATGGACGGGGACATGGAGGACGAGGGCTGACGCTCCCCGCCCACCTGCGGCTGACCGTGAGGGGGCCGCCGCGCACCGCGCGCGACGGCCCCCTCACGAAAGCGTGCCCCGGTTCCATGTGTGGGCCGGCGCCCCCGAGCCCTGTTGTGAGTGGGGACACAGGCGGTTCGGTTTGCCGCGCGGTGTGGCGGGGGGTAGTGTTCTCCGAGTCGCCACGGGACGGCGGGCAGGCCTCAGGGCCAGCCCGGAACCGGGCCGGATATCGGCGGCACAACCTCCTCTCTGAAACACCCGGTTCGAGCACTGCTCGGGCCATGTAAGCTCAGGGAGTCGCTTCAAAAGCCAAGTCCATTCGGACAAAAGCAAACGAAGCAGAACGGGCTTTACCCCGATCAGAACCACAAACCGCCGATTTGGCGGGGCGCGGAACACCTGATAAAGTAAAGACACAACAAAGCGGAAACGCAGACGCCTTCCACGGAAGAGCACACGGTCTC
>NZ_JBHXQY010000168.1:0-6606 GCF_042716955.1 Nocardiopsis sp. NPDC058631
GTGCAGGACATCCACGTCAACAAGGCGACGCAGCTCGACAAGACCACCCGCGTCCAGGAGCTCATCCACGCGTACCGCGTGCGCGGGGTCAGACCATGCCGGCCAGGTCCTTGGCCAGTTGCCGGAAGGCGATCCCCCGGTGGCTGATCGCGTTCTTCTCCTCCGCGGTCAGCTCCGCCGTGGTGCGGGTCTCCCCCTCGGGGACGAAGACCGGGTCGTAGCCGAATCCGTTCGTGCCGCGACGCTCACGCGCCAGGCGACCGCGCAGCACGCCCTCCGCCACCACCTCGGTGCCGTCCGGCATCACCAGGACCGCCGCGCACACGAACTCTCCGCCGCGGCGCTCGGACGGGGTGTCCGCCAGCTGGTCGAGGACCAGGTCCAGGTTGGCCCGGTCCTGGTCGCCCCCGCCGAAGCGGCCCGCCCAGCGGGCGGACAGCACCCCGGGCATGCCCTTCAGCTCGTCGACGGCCAGGCCCGAGTCGTCGGCCACCGCCGGCAGCCCGGTGTGGGCGGCGATCGCACGTGCCTTCAGCAGGGCGTTGCCGATGAACGAGGGTTCTGTCTCGGGAACCTCGGGCGCGTCCGGGAAGGCGTCGAGCGAGACCACCTCCGCCTCCACACCGGCCTCGGCCAGGATGGCGCGCATCTCCGGGACCTTCTTGGCGTTGCGGGTCGCAAGGACGAGCTTCACCGTTCCCCCTCCTCCGGGAACACCGCCGATACGTGGGCCGACGCTGTTCATCGCGGTCACTCCGCCAGTGCCTTCTTCTGGATCGCGGTCAGTTCCTCGCAGCCGGCGGCGGCGAGGTCGAGCAGTTGGTTGAGGAGGGCGCGGTCGAACGGCTCGCCCTCCGCGGTCCCCTGGACCTCGACGAACCTTCCGTCCCCGGTGAGGACGACGTTCATGTCCGTCTGGGCGACCGAGTCCTCCAGGTAGTTCAGGTCCAGCCTGGGCTGCCCCTGGACCACCCCGACGCTGACCGCTGCCAGGGAGCTGGTCAGCGGGTTGTTCTTGAGCTTGCGGCGCTTGCGCAGGTACTTCATCGCGTCGGCCATCGCCACGTACGCGCCGGTGATCGCGGCGGTGCGGGTTCCACCGTCCGCTTGGAGGACGTCGCAGTCCAGGGTGATGGTGTGCTCGCCCATCGCCTTGAAGTCCACGACGGCGCGCAGGGAACGGCCGATGAGGCGGGAGATCTCGTGGGTGCGGCCGCCGATCTTGCCGCGGACGGACTCGCGTGCCCCACGGGTGTCGGTGGCGCGGGGCAGCATCGCGTACTCGGCGGTGACCCACCCCTCGCCGGTACCCCGGCGCCAGCGGGGGACGCCGTCCTCGACGGTGGCGGCGCACAGTACACGGGTGTCACCGAACTCGATGAGTGCGGAGCCTTCCGCCTGGCGCAGCCAGTTGCGGGTGATGGTCACGGGGCGGAGTTGGGTCGGAACGCGTCCGTCAGGTCGGGCCATGCCAGAAGCGTATATCCGAGGAGGGACCCGCGGTGCTGGTGCGCACGACTGTCCGTCCCTCCGGGATCCCCGCCACGTCCCGAAGCGCCTGTCAGCCGCCGATGGCGTGCACCTGACCGCTACGGGCCAGACCGATCGGGCCCCCGAAGGTGGAGTTCGCCTCGGCGAGGGTGACGGCGTCGTCGTTCCACGGCACGAGGTGGGTGAGGAGCAGCTGGCGGGCGCGCGCCCGGTTGGCGTGGTCGCCCGCCTCGCTGCCCGTCAGGTGCATGTCCTTGGGGTGCTCGACGTGGTCCTGGAAGGCCGCCTCGCACAGGAAGAGGTCGGTGTCGGTCGCGAGGTCGACCAGGGAGTCGCACACGCCGGTGTCACCGGAGTAGGCCATCGACGCGCCGCCGTGCTCCAGCCGGATGCCGAAGGCCTCCACCGGGTGGTTGACGTAGTCGACGCGGGCGGAGAACGGGCCGATCCGGAAGGCGCCCGGGGCGAGCTCGTGGAAGTCGAAGACCTCGGTCATGCCCGGGTCCGGTGCCAGCCCGTACGCCTCCGCGACCCGGTCGGCCACGCCCTTGGGTCCGTAGACGGGGATGCGCGGCTTGGTGCCGTCGGGGTGGAACATCCTCGCCACCCAGTAGGAGCACAGGTCGAAGCAGTGGTCGGCGTGCAGGTGGCTCAGGTAGACGGCGTCGACCGAGTAGATGTCGATGTACCGCTGGAGTGCCCCGAGCGCGCCGTTGCCCATGTCGAGCAGGAGTCGGTAGCCGTCCGCCTCCAGCATGTAACAGGAGGCCGGGCTGTCCGGCCCGGGGAAGCTCCCCGAGGACCCGATAATCGTGAGTCGCACGTCGTCGTCGCCTTCTCGATGGGCCGCGCGGCTTCCGTGGCACTCCCGCCATGTGGTGCGGAGTGCGGATGGCGGCTGGTTCTGCGGATGTCCCGTTGTTACGGGTCTACCCCAATGGCCGCCCGGGTGGTACAAAATGTGTCCCGAGTCTCACGCGACGTCGGTCACGTGTGAATTTTTCACACTCTTTGACATGTTATGTCTAGTTCGTTCAGACCGTGTTTCGGGCGCGTTCAGAACGGCAGGAGGGTCGGCACCCTTCGTGGGTACCGACCCTCCTGGCCTCCCGGCCCCGCGGCAGCCGGGAGGCGTCCCGCGATCAGGCCCAGAGTTGACCGTCGAGCCGCTCCTCGGCCTCCTCCAGCGTGCCCTCGTAGGCACCGGTGGACAGGTACTTCCACCCCGCGTCGGCGATGACGAACGCGATGTCGGCGCGCTCCCCGGCCTTCTCCGCCTTTGCCGCCACACCCAGCGCGGCGTGCAGGGCGCCCCCGGTGGAGGGGCCCGCGAAGATCCCCTCCTTGTCGAGGAGCTCGCGGGTGCGCCGGAGCGCGGCCTCGGCCGGGACGGAGAAGCGGGTGGTGAGCACCGACTCGTCGTACAGCTCGGGCACGAACCCCTCGTCGAGGTTGCGCAGCCCGTACACCAGCTCGCCGTACCGGGGCTCCGCCGCGACGACACGGATGTCGGGCCGCTGCTCGCGCAGGAAGCGGCCCGCGCCCATGAGGGTCCCGGTGGTCCCGAGCCCGGCCACGAAGTGGGTGATCCCGGGCAGGTCGGCGAGGATCTCGGGGCCGGTGGACTCGTAGTGGGCCCGCGCGTTCGCCGGGTTGCCGTACTGGTAGAGCATCACCCACTCGGGATGCTCCTTCGCCATCTCCTTCGCGACGCGGACGGCCTCGTTGGACCCGCCCGCCGCCTCGGAGTAGTGGACCTCGGCCCCCCACATGGCGAGCAGCTGTTTGCGCTCGGCGGAGGTGTTCTCCGGCATGACGCAGACCATGCGGTAGCCCCGCAGCTTGGCGACCATGGCCAGCGAGATGCCCGTGTTCCCCGACGTCGGCTCCAGGATGGTGCAGCCGGGGAACAGCAGCCCGTCCTTCTCGGCCTGTTCGATCATGAAGAACGCGGTGCGGTCCTTGATCGAGCCCGTGGGATTGCGGTCCTCCAGCTTCGCCCACAGTCGGACCCGGGGCGAGGGCGAGAGGCTGGGCAGGCCGACGAGCGGTGTGCCTCCGAGGGAGTCGAGCAGGGAGTCGTAGCGCATGAGCGGCCTAGCGGCTTCCGCCGGCGACCGCCGGCAGGACGGTGACGCTGTCGCCGTCGGAGAGCTCGGCTTCCAAGCCGCCGACGAAACGCACGTCCTCGTCGTTGAGGTACACGTTGATGAAGCGGCGCAGCTTGCCGCCGTCCACCAGGCGCTCACCGATACCCGGGTAGCGGCCGTCCAGGTCGGTGAACAGCTCTCCGATGGTGGCGCCGGACCCCTCGACGACCTTGGCGTCGTCGGTCAGGTTGCGCAGGATGGTGGGGATGCGGACCTCGATGGCCATGAAGAGTGTCTTCCTTCGCGGTGGGTTGGTGTGCGTACATTCCCAACAGGGGGTGCCTCGCGCCCATTCCTGGGCGGAGAGGCCCCGTGGAGGGGACCTACTGGTCGCCGCCGGTGCCGGTGACCTCCACCGGCTCCTCGTCGACCTGGCCGTCGACGATCCGGTAGGAGCGGAACTCGACGGTGTCCGGTTCCCGGGTGGAGACGAGCACGTAGTGCGCGTTGGGCTCGGACGCGTAGGAGATGTCGGTGCGCGAGGGGTAGGCCTCGGTGGCGGTGTGGGAGTGGTAGATCACGACGGGCTCCTCGTCGCGGTCGTCCATCTCCCGCCAGACCTTGAGCTGTTCGAGGGAGTCGAAACGGTAGAAGGTCGGGGACCGCTCCGCGTTGGCCATCTCGATGAACCGCTCGGGGAGGTCGGACTTCTCGGGTCCGGCCACGACGCCGCACGCCTCGTCCGGATGGTCGCGGCGGGCGTGGGCGACGATCTTGTCGTAGATCGAGCGATCAATCCTCAGCATGCGTCCAGAGTACCCACATCTCGTTCCCTACCAACCGAATGGGTATTGTTACCGACCACGGGATCCCCTGCCGGTTCGAGGCTGGTGGGGCGCCCTCCGTGGCCCATCGCACACGGATTAGGCTCGTCCCCATGAGCGACGACAGCAGCAGCGCGCTGCTCACCGACCACTACGAACTGACGATGCTCCAAGGAGCCCTGCACAGCGGTGCCGCCCAGCGTCGGTCGGTGTTCGAGATGTTCGGCCGACGCCTGCCCGAAGGCCGACGGTACGGGATCGTCTGCGGGACCGGCCGGTTCCTGGATCTCCTGGAACGGTTCAGGTTCGGCACCGAGGAGCTGGACTTCCTGTCGGACAACGGGGTGGTGGACGACCGCACCCTGGCGTGGCTGGCCGACTACCGGTTCTCCGGGAACGTGTGGGGCTACGGCGAGGGTGAGGCGTACTTCCCCGGTTCCCCGATCCTGGTGGTCGAAGGCACGTTCGCCGAGTCCGTGCTCCTGGAGACCCTCGCTCTGTCGGTGTACAACCACGACACCGCGATCGCCTCGGCCGCCAGCCGGATGTCGGTGGCGGCGGGTGACCGGCCCCTGATCGAGATGGGATCGCGCCGCACCCACGAGCGGTCGGCGGTCGCGGCGGCGCGCGCCGCGTACGTGGCCGGGTTCGCGTCCTCCTCCAACCTGGAGGCGGGGCGCACCCACGGGGTGCCGACCGGCGGCACGGCGGCGCACGCGTTCACGCTGCTGCACGACAGTGAGAGACACGCGTTCAAGGCGCAGTTGGAGTCCATGGGCACGGGGACGACCCTGCTGGTGGACACGTTCGACGTGGAGCGTGCGGTGGCCACCGCCCTGGAGTTGGCCGGACCGAAGCTCGGCGCGGTCCGCATCGACTCCGGCGACCTGGGCGCGACCGCCTCCCGCGTCCGTGCACAGCTGGACGCCCTCGATGCGACCGGCACCCGCATCGTGGTGACCGGCGACCTGGACGAGTACTCGATCCTGGCCCTGGCCGTGGCACCGGTGAACGGTTACGGAGTGGGTACCTCTCTGGTGACGGGGTCGGGGGCGCCGACGGTGTCCCTCGTGTACAAAGTGGTGGCTCGGGCCCGCGGCCTGGAGGAGGATGCTCCTCTGGAGCCGGTGGCCAAGCGCTCGGTGGGCAAGCCCAGCCGCGGCGGCCGCAAGTGGGCGTCGCGACGCCTGAACGACAAGGGGATCGCCGTGGCGGAGGAGGTGTTCCCCCATGACCCGGCGCCGGGCGTGGGGTTGCGTCCGCTGCTGCGGCCCCTGGTCCGCGAGGGTGTGGTGGTGGGGCGCGAGAGCGTCCACGAGGCGAGGGAGCGGCACCGTGCGACGGTCGCCGAGCTTCCCGAGCAGGCCCTGCGGATGTCGCGGGGCGAGACCGCGCTGCCGACGGTCTTCCATTGAGCCGCCGTGCCCGGCAACGGCCCCGGAGTTGCGAGACCTGACCGACACACGCGAGAAAGGGGTGCCGGGATGACCAGGGCACTCATTGTGGTGGACCTTCAGAACGACTTCTGTGAGGGCGGGAGCCTGGGCGTGAAGGGCGGCACCGAGACTGCGACGGCCGTCACCGGGTACGCGCGGGCCAACGCCGACTCCTACGACCACGTGGTGGCGACCCGCGACTACCACATCGACCCGGGCGCGCACTTCTCGGAGAACCCGGACTTCGTGGACAGCTGGCCCCGGCACTGCGAGGCGGGGACGCCGGGGGCCGAGTTCCACCCCGAGTTCGACGGTTCGCTGGCCGAGGAGGTGTTCAGCAAGGGGCTGTACACGGCGGCGTACAGCGGTTTCGAGGGCACCGCGAGCGACGGGACGACCCTGCTCGCCGACTGGCTGCGTGCGCGCGGCGTGGACGAGGTGGACGTGGTGGGGATCGCCATGGACCACTGCGTGCGGGCGACCGCGATGGACGCCGCCGCCGAGGGGATACGCGCACGGGTCCTGCTGGGGCTGACCGCCGGGGTGTCCGGGGACACCGTGGCCTCCGCGCTGGAGCGACTGCGCGAGGCCGGTGTGGCGCTGGAGGGCGAACCGCTGGTGGGCTGACCCACCGGCGCGGACGCGGGGGCGGGGGGGGGGGGCCCCCCCCCCCCCCCCCCGGGGGGGGGCCCCCCCCCCCGCCGCCGGCCCCCCGGGGGGGGGCGGGGGGGTATTAACAAAAGGCCGAGGCGACCAAGGATGGGG
>NZ_JBHXQY010000169.1:0-2884 GCF_042716955.1 Nocardiopsis sp. NPDC058631
GAGTAGCGCAGGTCAGCCCGGGTCTGGCTGTCCAAGCGTGGTCGGCGCAGCGAGAGGCAGCCTGGCGGTTGCGAGCCCGGAATGATCCGCGGAACGCGGCCTAGCACCGGCTCCGGCGGGCCCGACCACTCCTGCGGCAGGAGGGTCGGGCCCGTTCTCGTACCCCGGACCACGAAACAGCACTTCACAGACATAACGATCACTCACACATACCAATGAGTAGCCCTGTGTAACGTGTGACTCGTGGCAATCTCCCCAGAGCATCAGATATACGCAGAGTTGTTCGCCGACGCACCGGACATGGCGGTCGGCTTCCTGCGGGACCTCGGCGTCAACGTTCCCGACCACGACCGGAGCGAGGTCACCTCCTGCGACCTCGGCCACGTCGATCCGGTCGAACGCCGTTCCGACGTCGCGATCATGCTGCGCGGACCCGGCCCGCAGGGCCGGTCCGACAACCTGATGGGCATCGTCGTGGAGGTCCAACGCGACCAGAAGGAGCGCAAACGCTTCACCTGGCCCGAATACGTGGCCGCACTGCGGTCGAGACACGAGTGCCCGGTCACGCTCCTGGTGGTCTGTCCGAAGCAGTCCGTGGCCGACTGGTACGCCGAACCCATCCACCTCGGCCATCCCGGTTTCGTCCTGCGCCCCCTGGTGGTGGGGCCGGACGACATCCCGGTCGTCACCGAACCGGGGACGGTCGCCGCATCCCCGGCCCTGGGCGTACTGTCGGCGGCGGCACACGGTCACAGAAGGACAGACGTGCTGGACGCCCTGCACAGCGGCCTGAGCGTCATCGACCCGGAAAAGGCGGCGAAGTACATTGGATACTCGCTGCACCTGCTCGCCGACACCAACGGACAGAAGGCACTGGAGACACTCATGATGGCGGACACGTACGAGTACAGCAGTACCTGGGCCGACAGTCTCAGGGCCGAAGGTGAAGCCGACATGCTCCTGAGGGTCCTCGGGGCCAAGGGCATCGACATCTCGGATGAGGCACGCGAGCGGATCAGCCGGTGCCGCGACGTGAACCAGCTCGCCGCGTGGGCCGACAGGTCCTTGGCCATCACCAGCGTCGACGAACTGTTCGACGAGTGACCTGAGCGCGTGGTGCACCGCACCGGAAACGGGTCCGGACGCCCGGAGGCGGCCGGACCCTGCGCGGTTCAGCCGACAGTGGCCGCCCGCACCGGCCCGGCGGGGAGCGTCCCCTGCTGCCGGTACCACGCCCCCGTCGCGGCGACGGTGTCGGCGACGGAGCGGAACTCCACGCCCAGGTCGCGTTCGGCCAGGCCCGAGGTGATGTGCCGGTCCTCGCCCTCGCGCAGCACGCGCACCCCGGCACGGGTGGCCGTGGGCTCTCCTCCGCCCAGCCGGGCCTGGAGCTCCATCAGCGATGCGGCGGCCACCGCCAGCCCGGCCGGGACCGCCCGGGGGGCGCGCACACCCGTCTCGGCGGCGACCGCCCCGGTCAGCCCCGGCACGGACCTCTTGACCCCGGCCACCACGTAGCGGTCGTGCCTGCCCACCCGGGCGGCCGCCACGCACGCGAACGCCACGTCGCGGGCGTCCACCACGTAGTTGGACAGCCTGGGCACCGCCTTGACCGCCCCCTTGGCCACACCGAGGAAGAGCCGTCCCGCGGAGGTGGGCCCGGCGTCGCCCGGACCCCACATCCAGCCGGGAAGGACCACCGCGACACGGGTGGACCCGGTCCGCCCGGACCGGACCATGTCGTCCACCGCCCGCTCGGCGCGGACCTTGCTGGAGGGATAGCACTCGGAGACCTGGAGCCTCGCGTACTTCTCCGGCGGCGGGGTCGCCTCGTCGGCGGGCTGCTGCGGCCCGCGCAGCGCCAGCGTGTTGATGGAGCTGGTGTGCACGAACACCGGCACTCCGGCCTCGGCGGCCCCGCCCAGGACGAGTCGGGTCGCCGCCACGTTGACCCTCTCCAGCGGCTCGGTGAGGGAGGGGTCCTGGAAGTACTCGCGGAAGTAGGCGGCGGTGTGGAAGACCTCGTCCACTCCGGCGAAGAGGGACCGGTAGGAGTCGGGCTCGGTGACGTCCCCGGCGACCAGGCGCAGGCGGGGGTCGGCGGGGAGTAGCGTACGTGCGCGGTCCAGGTCCCGGACCAGGGCGACGACCTCCTGTCCCTGCTTCAGCAGGAGGCGCACGATGTTGCTGCCCAGGAGCCCGGTCGCGCCGGTGACCAGGGCCCTCTCCCTGGCAGGGAGGGGTGTGGTGTGGGTGTCCGCCATGGTTTCACATCCCAAATATTATATAGTTGTTCTATAATCATTACTCGTGATTATTTATGGAGTGAGGGTGACCGAGTTATGGAGAACGCGGCCGAGTGGGACACCCCCCTGTGGCACACGACCGGTTTCCGGCTGATCAAGCTGGGCGAACTGGTGCAGGCGACCACCGCGTCGATCTTCGGACCCCAGCTGATCTCCTCCCGCGAGTTCCACGTCCTGGCCGCCGCGGCGTCGATGCCCAATCCCTCCCAGAAGGAGCTCAGCCGGGTTCTCGGCGTGGACCCCAACGTGATGGTGGGGCTGATCGACAGGCTGGAGGAGGAGGGGCTGGCCACACGGGAACGCAACCCGCGGGACCGGAGGCGCTACATCGTGACGACGACGGAGAAGGCCGCGCGCGTCCTGGAGGAGGCCCGTGAGTCCGTTGCCAACGCCGAGGCGGAGTTCTTCGCCACCTTGTCGGAACAGGAGGTCAAGGCCTTGCACGAGTTGTCGGGGCGTCTGCTCGCCACCCACCCCCGGGTGACCAAGCAGGAGTAGCCGGAGAGGTGGTGTCGGGGGCCGCGGGCGGCCCCCCACACACCGGGGGGGGAAAACGGAGCAACCCAAACCCCCCGGCC
>NZ_JBHXQY010000169.1:2894-6255 GCF_042716955.1 Nocardiopsis sp. NPDC058631
GATCGCCAGGGCGACCGCGTTGATCTTGCCCTGACGGCTGGCCTTGTTGAAACCGAGCGTTTGCGTCCCGCTCCACACGAAGCGCCCGTGCAGGCGCTTCAGGGGGGCCGGGGCCCACCAGTTGGCACGTCCGGCCAACCGCATGAACACCGGAACCAGCACGCCGCGGATGAGGGTCGCGTCCACCAGGATCACCACCGCCATGCCGATGCCCAGCATCATCAGGTAGAGGACGTCGGAGACGGCGTAGGTGGCGAAGGACGCGGCGAGGATGACCGCCGCCGCCGTCACCAGCGGACCGCTGCGCTGGAGCCCGGCCGCGACCGCCCTCGTGTTGTCACCGGTCAGGTCGTACTCCTCCTTGATCCGGGACATCATGAACACCTCGTAGTCCATCGACAGCCCGAACGCGATGCAGAACATCAGGATCGGGAACGTCGTCTCCAACGTGCCGTTGGCGGTGAAGCCGAGCACCCCGGACAGGTTGCCCTCCTGGAAGATCCACACCAGGACCCCGAACATCACCGCGAGGCTGAGCACGTTGAGCACGATCGCCTTCGCGGGCAGCAGGATGCTCCCGGTCATCAGGAACAGGATGACGAAGGTGATCGCGAGGATGAGCCCGAACACCAGCGGGACCTGGCCCAGCAGCGCCTCGCGGAAGTCGGTCAGGTCGGCCGGGTAGCCGCCGATCTGCGCGTCACCGGGCGCGGGCACGTCCCGGATGCGCTCGATCAGGTCCTCGACGTCGGTGAGGGCGTCGGAGCTGGGCACCACGGAGAACCACGTGGCCCCGGTGGAGCCGAACCTCTCGTCGGCCCCGGGTTCCGGGCCGGCGACCTCCTGGCCGCCGGTGTAGCGTCCGGTGAGCGCGTCCACCTGGTAGACGCCCTCCACCTGGGACAACTCCTCGGCGTACGCGCCCAGGGCGGCCGTGTCGGCCCCCTCCCCCGGTGTGTCCACCAGCACCTGCACCGCGTCCATCTCCTCCTGGACGAAGTTGGTCTCGATCTGGTCCTGGACGTCGCGGCTGGAGTTGCCCTGGGGCAGCACCCGGGCGTCGGGCAGGCCGAAGTCGAGCCCCGCGGCCGGGGCGGCCAGGAGAAGCACCAGGCCCAGCGCGGGCAGACCCCACAGGATCGGCCGGCGCATCATCCGCAGGGCGGTGGAGTGCCACCACCCGCTGTCGGGGTCCGGTTCGCGCTTGGGGCGCACCCGGTGACCGACCTTGGCGAGAGCGGCGGGCAGGATGACCAGCGCCGCGAACACGGAGGTCACCACGGCTCCCACACCCGAGTAGGCGAAGGACTGCAGGAAGGGGAAGGGGAAGAGCATCAGGCAGGACAGGGCGACCGCGACGGTCAGTCCGCTGAAGGCGACGGTGCGCCCGGCCTTGGCCACCGCCAGCGTGACCGCCTCGGGGACCTCCCTGCCCCGCGCGAGCTCCTCGCGGAAGCGGTTGATGACGAACAGGCTGTAGTCGACGCCGAGTCCCACGCCCATGACGAGGGTGAGGTTGGCGGCGAACGTGGACACGTCCGTGAAGTAGGTGACGCCCCGCAGCAGGGCGAGCGTGGCGATCACCGAGAAGAGCCCCATGGCCAGGGTCAGCGCGGCGACGGAGACCCGGCGGTAGAGGACGAACAGGAGGACGAACACCAGCGGGAAGATGATCGCCTCGGCCCGCAGGAAGTCGGCCTGCGCCTGTTGGGCGGCCTGGCGGAAGATCTCGTCGCCTCCGCCCACCTCCACCCGCAGGACCTCGTCGTCACGGGTGAACTCCGGCGAGATCTCGCCGAGCGCCGTACGTGCCTCGGTGACGCTGCCCTCCATCCGCACGGTGATCAGCGCCTGGGCCCCGTCCTCGGAACGCATCGCGGGAGAGTCCCCCCGCCCCCAGTAGGACGCGGTCTCGGCGACCTCCTCGCGGGAGGCCAGGTCCCTCTCCAGCGCGGTGGCCGCCTCGACGACCTCCGGGGAGTCCACGTCGCCCTGCTGGGCGGTGACCAGGAGCAGGAAGTGGTGCTTGCCCGTGCCGAAGCCCTCCTCCAGCAGCTGCTCGACCCGCTCCGACTCCGACCCGGGGCTCTCGAAGCGGCTGAGGAGCAGCCGGTCCATCGTTCCGGCCGCCAGGACGAGGCTGATCAGGGCCAGCGCGATGCAGGCCAGGAGCACCCGCCCCGGGCGCCGGGCCACACCCTCTCCGAGCCGGGTCAGGAACGGGGGTCGCCCCGGTGGAGCCCCTTCGGTACTCGGTGGTGAGGTGGTCGTCGGTGACGTGGCCATGGTGGTGTTCGCCTTCCAGGGTCAGGAGGTGGGGGCGTGCCGCACCAACCACGCGGCAGCCGTGTCGTACAGGAGCTCGGAGCCGGCGTCGACCGTGACGAAGTGGCCGGCGTCGTCCAAGGTGGTGGAGGTGACGTCGGGGCTGGAGGTGAACAGCCCGGGGTAGCCCTCCACGCCCTGGCGGAGGACGTCGTGGGCACCGAAGACCAGGTGGACGGGGACGTCGATCTCGCCGACGAGGTCCAGGTCGTAGAGGATCGCCATGGGTTCGGAGATCATGACGCCGCACGGGTTGCGGCCCCAGTGCCCCTCGACCTCGGCGAGCACGGCGGGGTCGGCGCCGGCACCGAGCCCGCCTTCGCGGAAGTCCTCCAGCGTGGGGTCGAAGTGGACGTAGCCGAGGGGGTCCCCGGGGCCGTCGTGCTCCTCCCCGCCCTCCAGACAGGTCTGGTACGCGGTGAGGAAGCGCCGGTTGGTGTCGTCGGTGATGCCGACGGCGGCCCAACCGGTCAGGAACAGGCCGTCCACGTCGCCGAAGGAGACGGCGGCGGTCTCCGCGACCAGGGCGCCGCTGGAGTGGCCGCCCATGACCACGGTGTCGAAGGCGGTGGGCTCGCCCCCGTCCACCTCGTACCCGCCCTCGCGCAGCTGCCCGACCACCTGGTTCGCGATGTCGGCGTGGGCGCCGCTGCAACTGGCGAAGCCGTCGGGGATGTCGCTGGACCCGTAGCCGAGGCGGTCGATGGTGACCGAGGCGTGCCCCCGGGCGGCCAGTTCGTTGACGTAGTTGCGTCCTTCGACGTCCAGCCGCCAGATCCACTCGCCGGTGTTGGTGCCGTGGACCAGCAGGGACACCGCCGGGGCCTCGGCCTCCAGTACCTCGGCCGGCGCGGTGAGGTGGCCGCGCACGGTGTACTCCCGGCCGTCGGCGGAGCACTGGCCGCGGGTGCGGTTGACGTTGTCGACGGTGAACTCGACCGGGAGGTCCACCACCCCCTCGGGGGGTACCGCAGGGGTGGTGGACCCGGCGGCGTACGGCGCGGGAGCGCCCGTGCCCGGGGCCGCGGACGCGGCC